>DZAQ01000226.1 GCA_022729615.1 Sulfurovum sp. | reverse complement strand
GCGGCAGTCTCTGTCTTTTTAAACATTAGGTTTGGTAATTGTAGTATAATGCACCTATGAAAAATGTCACAATATCCCAAATAGCCGCATTGCCTACCAGATATGGCACCTTCAAGATCCAAGCTTTCAAAGAGGGCTGGAGGGAGCATTTGGCGATATTTACCGATGTGCTTGAGCCGGCGCCTATCGTACGGGTACATTCGGAGTGTCTGACGGGGGATGCTTTGGGGTCTGTGAAGTGCGACTGCGGCGAGCAGCTGCAGTTTGCGCTTGGTCTCATCGCCAAAGAAGGCGGGATGGTGATCTATCACCGCCAAGAGGGGCGCAATATCGGGCTGCTCAACAAAGTCAATGCCTATGCCTTGCAAGATAAAGGGCTCAATACCGTAGAGGCAAATCATCAGCTCGGCTTTTCGGCGGATGAGAGAACTTACGAGATCGTCGAGTTTATTTTGGGTCATTTTGGTATCAAAAAGATCCGGCTTTTGACCAATAACCCGCGCAAGATCGAGAGTCTGGGTCGCATAGAGATCGTGGAACGATTGCCTATCCAAATCGCCTCCAACCCTTACAATGAAGGCTATCTCAGAGTCAAAAAAGAGGAGCTCGGTCATCTGCTGTGACCTTAATCAAACAAAAGGAATCCTATGGAAAACAGTGAAAAACTTAAAAATCTTCTTGAATTGGAAATTATCCCAGATGTAGAGGCGGCGATCGATGAGCTTTTCGAAGAGATCGACAAGGGCAAAAACGCGTCAACCGAGCAAAAAGAGGAGCTTGAAGAGCTGCGTGATATGCGCACCGAGTGCTATGCTATCCTCGAAGAGCTCAGCCGAGACGAGATCGACGAGGAGGAGATAGACGAGCTGCTTGCCGAGCTGATGGAGAGCAAGACGCAAGAGGAGTAGCCTATGCTTCCTCTTCCTGACGGGGTATGCGGGTTTTCAAAGATATAGACCTTGCGCTTGATCGAAGTCAACAGCGGAGCTAGGATGCCGCAGGAAAATAAGAGAGTGCAAGAGAGATTTTGTGTTAGTCTGATTGTTTGGATCTTTTGAGGATCAGCAAAAATTCCCGTTCCGTCTCCTCAAGCGCCGTGACCGTCTCCTTGATGGCTTTGTTGTAGCTCGGTACATAATATTTTTGCAAAGCGTTGACCCTGACAACGGTTTTTTTGAGCTCTT
>DZAQ01000225.1 GCA_022729615.1 Sulfurovum sp. | reverse complement strand
GCGGCATAGACCGCTTGCCACTGGACTCTAATGGCATCATATTTTTCAATATTATCATAATTTGGCTCGATCGTCCGCTCCCAACGAACCAACTCTTTGGAGGCTTCATCGATACTTTTGTAGATGCCTGCTCCAATACCTGCCATCATCGCACCTCCTAGAGAAGTCGCCTCTTTGACTACGGGAATCTTGATCGCCTTGCCGGTCACATCTGCAAGGATTTGAGACCAGAGTGTGCCTTTACTCGCACCGCCGGCGAATGTAAGGCTTTGACTGGAGATACCGCTAAAGGAGGAGATACGCTCCAAATTGATCGCCGAGACGATCGCGGCGTTCTCTTCAAGGCTTCTAAACATACTCGCTTTGTTGGTGATCGCCGGATCGAGTGTAAGACCCAAAAATGAGGGGCTCGCATGGTACCATTTGCCATAATTCATCGCGTCAGAGAAGATCGGCACGATCCCGTGAGAACCTACCGGTACTTTGGCGGCCATCTCTTCTAGGAGCGCATAGACATCTACTCCCCTCTTTTTTGCTTCGGCTTTCTCCATATCACAAAAAGCATCGCGAAACCAACGCATGATCAAACCGCTAAAAAATGTGATCCCTTCGGCTTGAGAGAGTCCGTCTATCACATGCGGATTGATACGCAGGCGCATATCGCTTGGCGGCTGGGCGGAGCTATCAATATTGACGATCTGCTGCCAAAAGCTCCCGCCAAGGATCGCGCTCTCGCCTTTATGTATGACTCCCAGTCCGGCTGAGCCTAGCTGCACATCTCCGCCGCCCATGACCACTTTGGTGCCTCTGACTATGCCCGTCTCTTCTTCAGCTCGCGTAGTAACTTCACCGATCACTTGGGAAGGTTCATAAACCGGAGGAAAAATATCATCCTTTAACCCTACTTTGGCCGCCTGAGACTTCACCCAGTTTCGTTTATCCAGAGAAAAGATCCCTGTTGTGCCGGCATTGGAGGGGTCGCTCGCGATCACTCCGGAGAGCTTGGCGAGTATCCAATCGCTGATCATAGATATCTTCGCTGTCTTCTCATAGATATCGGGTCGGTTCTTTTTGACCCAGAGGAGCCTTGGCAATGCCCCCAATGCAAAAGTCTGACCCGACTCGCGGTAAAATTCCGCTTCGATACCGGGATAATCCCGCACAAGCTCTCGCACCTCGACTGAGGC
>DZAQ01000094.1 GCA_022729615.1 Sulfurovum sp. | reverse complement strand
GAGCAGAGCGGCGCTTGGATGCGGATGTAGCGTTTGAAAATCTTGGTATCTTTATAGATTTCAAGTTTTTCGTGCAGCGCTATCAGCTCCTCAGCCTCTTTGCGCAGGAGTCGGCTCTTTTTTTCTAGAGAGATCACAGCGCAGTAATACCCTTTGAGGTTGACGCCGAAATAGATTTGGATCTTTTTGCGGCTCCCCAGCTCTTTGGGAGTCACCTCACCGAGGGATTTACAGATGATATTTTTGGATTGGAGATACTCTACGATTGCTTTCAATGTTTGCCTCTGAGCGGATGGTGTTTTTGGATCGTTTCAAAAAGGTTCTCTTTTTGGATGTGGGTGTAGATCTGAGTCGTGATCAGCGAGCTATGCCCCAAAAGCTCTTGCACGACCCGCAGGTCTGCCCCGCCGATGATGAGTGCCGAGGCAAATGAGTGGCGCAGCACATGGGGTGAGACACCGAGATATTTCTTGATGATAGTAAATGCCGAGATACGGCTGAGCTGCTCTCCTTTGTAGTTGAGCCACAAAGCCTTGCTTTGGATACCGACAGCTGAGAGATAGGCTTCAAGCGCCTCAAGCGCCATCGGTGCGATCGGTACAATGCGCTCCTTCTCCCCCTTGGCAAAACGGATCTTGAGCCATCCGTCAACGATATCCGTCCGCTGGGCATTTAGCGCCTCGGAGATCCTGCATCCGCCCGCATACAAAAAAAGTATCAAGGCATAATCGCGCAATCCGATGAGGGTGGAGCGGTCAATCCTCTCAACTCCCCTCATGATCTCCTCAAAACTGAGATATTTTGGGAGGTTTTTGGGAAGTTTCGCCATAGGTATCGCTATCTTCTTCTCGCTTAGTGACTTGCGATGGCAAAAGTTATAAAAATTATTGATAGAGGAGAGTTTGCGATTGAGGGTTCGTTTGTTTTTGAAAGTGGCAAGAAATGCCAAGATATCGGTCGTCTCAAGCTCAAGCAGAGGCTTGGAAGAGAACTCCTCAAGCTGCGTCAGATCAGATAGATAAAAATATATCGTCTCCGCTTCAAGTACCTTGTGAACCGCTAGATACTCTTCAAATGCGGAAATAACTTCACTCATAGCCCTAGTTTGTCGAGCGCTATAACCTCATCATCTTTGTAGATACTGCGTCCGGAGACAAATGCAAAATCTTTGATCTTGCCCACATCATAGATGCGTGACTTCTTGAGTTTGCTGTCCATTACGATAAGTGAACCCTGCTGATCAAGTGCGAAGACGCGACCTCCGAATGCTGCCGCTACACTATAGTGCGCAAATTTGAATTTCGTCCTTGCCTGCTCTTGGAGCGACGAGGAGTATTTGATGATCTCTCCGGCTTTGGTGAAGAGATAGATGCTGTTGTTGTCTATCACGACCTCACTTATCCCTTCGCTTACTTCGCCCTCACTGCTTCCGATGATCATGATCCTGTTTGGTGTCGCCGCCACGAGTGTATTGCCTATCCTTGAGAGATAGATGATGTTATCTAGGCTTGATTTGGAGCCGACATAGATCACTTTCGCCTCTGCCGGATTTTGCACATCCACCACCAAGAGCTTCCCGTCAAGTGTCGGGATGACGGCGAGATTGTCCACAAATATCGGGTTGGCGATACGCGCATCCACTGCGGATACATCATCAGATTTACTCTCTATGCTCTTGCGTTTTGCGGCGATATCATAGACGCCGAAAGTATTGTCTTGCAACAGATAGACAACCTTCCCGCTTTTGATCGCCGCGGAGACGACAGGGAGAGAAAAGGTGATCTTCTGAAGAGATTTTCTGTTGTGTTTTTGGAAGATGGAGAGTTTGCCATCACTATCCGAAACGAGAACATAGCCTCCGCTCTCACCCAAAAAGTTCTCTCCGCTTGCCAGCATTACCCCACCGGCACCCTGTTTGCTCAGATAGGTTTTGGTGTCAAATGTGACACCCTCTCTGGTGACATACACCGGCTTGCCTGTATGGGAACTTACCGCACCGCTTGGTTTGAAAGTCTGTGCCGGCTCAAAATATTTTTTGCTGTTACAACCCGTAAAAAGCAGGGCTGTAGCTGCTAAACCAACCCAAATAAACTGCTTCATTTCTCTCCTTTGATCGTATAGTGCTTAAATAGGTTGGCGATCGGAGCCACCTGCGACTGAGCATCGATCGACTGAAGTTTTGTCAAAGCCTCTTGCTTTTTGCCCTCTTGGAGCAAGAGATAGGCATCTTCGATCAGCGACATATCTTTGTAGTAAATAGAACTGCTGCTCTTAGAAGCCAAAACCGCCTGTGTATATTTGGTCAAATCGGCTATGAGAGGATTTTTGTCTCCCGCGAGTTTCCCAAGATCCGCGCTTTTGGGGTCTTTGAGCGCCTCTGCATACTGATACAAAGAAAAAAGAGCCGGATTTTTGGAGCTGAGCCGCTCGAGCGCTTCACTATTTTTGGGATCCTTTTGAAGTATCAAAAACGCTTCATTGGCGCTTTGGAGTTTGGATGCTTCCCAAGCGCCAAATATCGCTTTTGCGGCAAAAATGAGTACGATAAGTGCGAGAGCCGCCCAGATTTTCAATTTATGTTTGTTATAAAGCGTCTCTAGTTTGAGCGCACTCTCCAATACCATCTCATCGTTACTCAACTCTCGTTTGACATACGCTACTTCATCTTTGATACTCACTCAAACTCCTACTTGTCACATATCTTTATTTTTCAATACTATTATACTCTTTAGAGTTGAAAGCTTGGTAAAACATCAAACTCCTATAACTCTACGATGGTTGCCCCGAGATTGCCCGGCATTCGATAAAATTTTGTAATTTTCGGATGCGCCTGAAGATACTCTGTGATCAGTTTGGAAAGCACTCCGCCGCCGGTTCCGTGTACGATCTGTACCTCATGCAGCCCACTCAGCATAGCATCGGAGAGGAATTTATCCACCGCCTCGATCGCCTCATCCGCGTACATTCCAAGCAGCTTGATCGAGACTGACGCACTTTGCTTTTCTACTTTCACTTGGGTCTCTTTTTTGGGTGAGGTCACTTTCGCAGGTTCCGTATTTGACTTGAGCTGCGAGAGAGGGACTCGCATCTTCAGCCCATCCACAAGGATCGTGGCATCCTCGCCGCGCAGACCAAGCAGCTCTCCTTTGTGACTTCTATATTTGATGCGATCACCCTCTTTGAGCTGTGATTTCTCTTCAGGAGACGGGCTCTTTTTTGCTTTCTCCTTGAAACTATGGGCTTCATTGAGCAGCCGCCTGCCCTCGGTGGACTCCTTGACCTTGAGCGCCTCTCTCGCTCTTTTGATGGCGGCATTGTATCTATTTTCGAGGGTTGCGAGAGACTTTCTCTGCTCCTCTTGCAGCCTCTCTTCCAGCTCCTCAAGAGAGTGTTTTTTGCGCTCCAGCCTCTCCTTTTGCAGATCAATTTCGGCGATCTTTTGGCGCATTTCACGCTCAAGAGTTGTCGATTTTTCTATCAACTCATTGAGATTTTCCCGCTCTTCACCATACAATACTTTGGCTTTGGAGATGAGATTGGAGGGGATCCCGTACCGTTCCGCCGTCTCAAATGCGTAGCTTTTTCCGATACTGCCTTGCAAGAAGGTATAAGTCGGCAGTCGTTTTGCCTCATCATAGAGTGCAGCGATCAGTGATACATCATCATCCGCCCCCATCAAAGAGGCGAGCCGCTTGTGGTGCGTGGTCACCACAAAGGTGATATTGCGCTTGCGCAGCTCTTCGAGCATCACCAAAAAGAGCGCAGCCGCCTCGTCGCTGTCGGTACCAAGCTCTATCTCATCGACACCGACAAGCGCGTCGCTCTTATCAAAAAGCTTCGCGAATTCCACCATCCGTCCCGCAAAGGTAGAAATATCATTTTTGACTGATTGAGGATCGTCGATGACAGCTTCTATATGCTTGTAGTGTCCCACTCTTGTGTTGGCGGCGTTGCATCGAAAGGGCAAGAGATACTTGCTCATATAAGCGGCGCTCAGGATCGATTTGAGCAGCATCGTTTTGCCGCCGGCATTGACACCGGTGATGAGCATTACTGACTGGGCAAGGTCGATCGTGACAGGAATGGGATCATCGATAGCCGGATGCGAAAACTCACTCAGCTTTATACCCTTCTCCTTGCTAGGCAGGATAAACTCATAGTCATAGGCTCTCGCGAAGCTTACTCTCGCTTGGTAGTGGTCAAACCGATCATACTCTTTGTTGACAAAATTCAAAAAGCGCTCATTGGCAAAAAAGAGCGCTGAAATCTTTTGGCAATAGCGGTAGATGACCTCTTCTTGTCTGCTCAAAAGCTCCGATTCACGCTCCTTGAGCTGGGAGATACTTAGAGGAATGATATAGAAATACCCGCCGGCACTCCTGCCGACCACTGTCGCTTTGAGCGCACTGTTAAATCCTCCGCGCACCAATAGCGTCTCCTCGCTGTTTTGGTAGTGTATCTGCGAATCAACCAAATAATCTTTGAGCGCCGAGGAGTGGGCGAGCTTGTAGAGCCCCTCCTTGATGGCTATTTTGTTGAGTTTGATCGCCTTTTCGATATCCGAAAGCTCCGGATCTATCTGCGAGTTGATCCTCCCCTCATCAGTGAAATACCCCAATATCTCCATTATCTCATTTGGAATTATGATCGCCTCTATCCAGCCGCGGATCGGCTCTTGGAAGGCGATACTTTTGAGCTGGTTGAAATAGGAGACGATCGTCACAAAGGCATAGATCTCTTCCAGTCCCAAGACGGCTTGTTTTTTGATGCGAGCAAGTGCGTCATCAAGCAGAGGAACCTCCCTCATCGGAGGAAATTGGGCGAGAGAGAGCGCTTTGATATACCGATAGTGCTGATGGATATCGCCTTGCATCGCGATCTCTTTCGCTCTCGCAAAAAATCGTTCAAAACTCTCGATGTAGCCCTCAAGATCGAGCTTTTGAATGAT
>DZAQ01000224.1 GCA_022729615.1 Sulfurovum sp. | reverse complement strand
TATAGGTCGATTCATTGGCTTTGACAAGGGTCTCTTTGTCGCCTACTGTCACAAGCGCTGTACCGCTCACAACGATCCAGTGCTCGCTGCGGTGGTAGTGTTTTTGTAAAGAGAGCCGTTTGCCCGGCTTGACGACGATCCGTTTGATCTTGTAGAAGGGGCTCTCTTCTAGGATCGTGTAGGTACCCCAAGGACGGTGCGCCGTCAAGTGGATGTGGTGGAGTTCGCTCTCTCTGCCTTTGAGCGCCTTGACGATATCTTTGATCTTTTGAGAAGAGCCTTTGTGGCTGACAAGCAGGGCGTCCGGGGTATCTACGATGATGAGATTGTCCACATCGGCAAGGGTGATCATCCTTCCTGAAGAGTGGATGAAGTTGTTGTGCGAGTGAATCGCGATGAGGTTATCA
Source organism: Sulfurovum sp. (assembly GCA_022729615.1). Lineage (GTDB taxonomy): Bacteria > Campylobacterota > Campylobacteria > Campylobacterales > Sulfurovaceae > SZUA-451. The sequence goes on along the minus strand of DZAQ01000224.1, from coordinate 788 downwards.
GAGAGGGTATTGCCGTCGCTATCGTGCGGCAGTTCGCCATCAAGCGCATCAAAACTTCCCAAATCACTCCAGCCGATATCGCTTGCCACCACTCTGACGCGGTCACTCTTCTCCATCACGGCATAATCGATACTCTCTTCGGGGATCGCCGTCATAGCCTCATTTGAGATTCTAAGAAAATGGCTCTTGTCGGTTGACTCATAGGCTTCAAGAGATTTTTGATAAATATCGGGGGCATACTTCTGCAGCTCTTCGAGAAATACTCCTGCTCTAAAGCAGAACATGCCGCTATTCCAGAGATACTGAGAGGTGAGACTTCTCGTGTTGCTCTCAAGATACTTTTTGGCAGTTTCGATGTCCGGCTTTTCATGAAATGCCTTGACGATCTCTCCCTCCGCTTCTATATATCCGAACCCTGTTTCGGGATGCTCCGGAGTGATGCCGAAGGTGACGAGATACCCCTCTTCGGCAAGCGTTTGTGCCCGCTTGATAACCTCGCCGTAGGTTGTCTCATTTTTGATAAGGTGATCGGATGGGGTCACAAGAACGATCTCGTCCGGCAAAAGCGCCAAGCAGGCAAGCGCAATGGCAGGAGCGGTATTTCTGCCGACAGGCTCCAAAAGAAAAGTGGAGTGCTTCATTTTGGTGCCGTTTTTGTCTAGCTCTTCTATCTGATCAATGGCAAGGAAGTACTGCTCGGCATTGGAGACGATCATATGGTCGCTGCAAGTGGAGAGGTTGCGCTCAAGTGTCAACTGAAAGAGCGAAGTGCCATTAAAGAGTCTGGC
>DZAQ01000093.1 GCA_022729615.1 Sulfurovum sp. | reverse complement strand
GAATGGCAGAGAGGAAGGGATTCGAACCCTCGAGGCTGTTACACCTACACGAGTTCCAGTCGTGCGCCTTCAACCGCTCGGCCACCTCTCTATGTTGAAGAGTGACATTATACACTAAATACTTTAAGATAATTTTTGATAAGATGCCACTCTTCAAAGAGGCATTGAAAACATTGCGGTGTTTTGAGTGCCTCTTTCTAGACCTGTGCAATGGCATTTGGGGGCATCGAGTCAGGATGGGAACATAGCAGCTCACCTCTTCGTGCTGTGTGCCGCAGGTATCTGGGGAGAGGTCTTTCTTTTTTAATTCACTTTATTTTTATCACTGCTCAACTTCCAGAGCCATTTTATCCCCTATCAAACACCGCCCAATGCCAATGCCAACCCTACACGGTTCACATAAAGACGATATCTGCTCTCAAGATAGAAGAGTTCCGCTTGCCGTGATGCCTCTTGTGCATCCAAAAGATATTTGAGTTCCACCGCGCCCGCTTCGTACTGTACTCCATAGAGCCGTTCCTGCTCTTTGGCATTTTGCCAAGAGCGCAGGAGAGCCTCGGCCTCTGCGGCATATCTTGCGTTTGCCGAGAGTCCGTTTTCTACCTCCATCATCGCAGCATAAAGAGTTTGCCGGAAATGAACTTTTGCCTCTTCGTAAGCCACTTTCGAGCTTTTCAGCAGGAGCCGGTTTTCATTCCAATTCAAAAAAGGCAGCATCATGTCAAGCGCTACCGAACCTACAGGATCGGCGAGAATTTTGGATAAAAGAATGGATTGAGTTCCAAGAGCGCCGGTGAGACTCAATGTCGGATAGAAATTGGCATTCGCGATCTCTATGGCGCCAATAAATTTTTTGAGTCTGAGTTCGGCTGCTTTGACATCGGGTCTGTTTGCCAAGAGAGTTGCCGGAATGCCTGCTTTGACGGGGGCTAAACCGGAGAGAGGAAATCGCTTCGGTTCACTGTGGATATGCGCGGAGGGTGGAGCATCGAACAAAATCGCGAGTGCGTTGCGGCTTTTTTCGATCTCATGCGAGATATTTTGGGCTGTGGCTTGGTGGGTGATGACGGCGCGCTCGGCTGAGATCAGATCAAGATTTGTGGCGGCGCCGGCTTTGTATTTGACTTGGATCAAACGCAGAGTTTGTTCGGATTTTTGGATGTTTTCACTGTTGATGCGATATTTTTCGTTGGCATAGGCGAGTTGCCAGTAGAGTATCGCCGTATCGCCGGAGATGCTAAGCGCCGTACTTCGGAGGTCTTGCTCGGTTGCCATAGTCTCCCACTCTTGGATCGATTGTGCTTTCGCGAGTCTCCCCCACAAGTCAGCCTCGTACCCCACGCGCAAAAAAGCGTTTGCGCTTTTGATACTCTTCTCATTTCCCGTGAGCAGTTTGGCGGCTCCTATGCCCGCACCGCCGGAAAAAGAGGGTAAAAGAGTATCGTGTGCAAGCGCGGTATTGATCTTCGCCTGTTCCAGCCGATACCCTGCTATCGCCAAATCACTATTTTTTTGAAGCGCTTCCGCAATAAGCGCGTTGAGACGACTGTCGCCAAAGATCCTCCACCATTTTTGATCCGACCGCAAATGGTGCGGTTTGTTGCTAGGCGCATTGTGCCACTCGCTTGGAATTTTGGGTTGCGATGTTTGTGGATTTTGAAGAGCGGAAGAGCCGCACCCGCCAAGCAGCGCTAACAGAGTGAGGCAAATCACTGTTTTTTGATTGTTTGACATCATAGGGTCTCCTATTCTCGCATCAATGCGATCACCGGGTCGAGTTTGGCGGCATTTCTAGCAGGTATATACCCAAAGAGTATCCCGATCAGGGTTGAACATGCGAAGGCGACCACAATGGATGTCGCGGAAAAAATCATCTTAAAACTTTCATTGAGCTGTCCAAATACCTCTCCTATCAGAAGCGCCAGCAAAATCCCCAAAATACCCCCAATGATGCATACGACTACAGCTTCTATCAAAAATTGCTGCATGATATCGCTCTGTCTCGCGCCGACAGCCATCCGCACACCGATCTCGCTAGTGCGCTCCGTCACAGAAACCAGCATGATGTTCATCACCCCTATGCCTCCCACAAGAAGAGCGATAGTGGCGATCATGGAGATCAGAAGCTGCATGGTCGCAGTAGTGCTCTCGATCGTTTGTCGAATGCTATCGAGATTTGCCATAAAAAAATCTTCTGTGCCGTGACGCTGTTTGAGGATCTTCGCGATCCCCTCTTCAGCGGCCTCGCTTGAGGCATTATCACTGACGCGTACGACGATACTAGCGAGGTGTGTCTGCCCCAAAATACGGCTCATAGCAGTCGTATAGGGTATCCAAATATTGAGTTTATCCGAACCCATACTCATATGGGACTCCTCTTTGCCTACACCCGTGATGCGGAGCGGCACATTGTCCAAGATGATCACCTCGCCAATGGGATCGGCATCTTCAGAACCAAAAAGCGCTTTGAGCGTGTTGGGGTCTATGACCGCCTCTTGGGCGTAGTGTTCTACTGATTGTTTGTCAAATGCTTTGCCTTTGAGGATTTTGACCCCCTGAACTTGGAAGAACTGCTCTCCGGTTCCTCTGATGGACGCGGAGAGGGCAATATTTTTATATTTGAGTGTGCCGCCGGTGAGGATGCTCGGCGTGACGCTGTCCACAAATGGCTGTTTGCCGATCATTTCGGCATCAGCGACGGTGAGTGTGCGCACTTTATTGGATTTCATATCGCCATAATTTTTGCCCGGATAGATATTGATAGTGTTGGTGCCCATCGAGCTGATATCTTGGAGAATTTTCTGGCGCGATCCGGTGCCGAGCGCGACGACAGAGACGACAGAGGTGATGCCTATGATGATGCCTAGCATCGTCAGAAAGGTTCGCATACGATGTGCTGCCATGGAGCGTATCGCCATCGACAAGGCATCCCCAAAGCTTCCTATGGCGGCATTCCACCTATTTTTGCTGATCGCGCCAGGTTGTTTGATCTGCTCTTTTGCTCTTTTTGGTTGAGAGTTGATCGAAAGTTTTTTGGTATCGGAGAGTATCTCGCCATCCTTGATCTCTATGATCCTTTCGGCTCTCTCGGCGATCTCTCTCTCGTGTGTGACCAAGATCACTGTATGCCCCTCAGCATGGAGCTCTTCAAGGATTTTCATCACCTCCGCACCGCTTTTTGTATCAAGTGCGCCTGTCGGTTCATCCGCCAAGATCACCTCCCCGCCGTTGACAAGCGCTCTGGCGATACTCACACGCTGCTGCTGCCCTCCTGAGAGTTGATTGGGGCGGTGTGTCATGCGCTCGCCCAGCCCAAGGCGTTCTAGCAGCTGACGGCTTCTGCTCTCTCTGGTTTCGCTTTCAAATCCGGCATATATGGCAGGTATCTCCACATTGCCAAGCGCGTTGAGATCGCTCAAAAGGTGATAGCGCTGGAAAATAAAACCAAAATGCTCACGGCGCAACGCGGCTAGATCGTTTGGGGTCATATCCGGAGTGGCTTTGCCATTCACTCTGTAAACTCCTCGGGTAGGTCTATCGAGGCATCCTAGGATATTCATCAGTGTGGTTTTGCCCGATCCTGAAGTGCCGATAATGGCGACCATCTCGCCGGATTGGATAGTGAGATCGACATCTTTGAGTACGGCGACGACGCCATCTCCGGAGGGATATTCGCGGTAAATCCCTTTGAGCTCCAAGAGAGCGGACATTTTATCTGCCTCCCATACTGCCGCTCATACGGCGGGCGCTCATCGCCTTTTCTCTCGGACTAAGCTTTGCCTCTTCTCCCTCTTTTGCTTGACTCAAAATCACCTCTTCATCTTGAGCGAGACCGGAGAGTATCTGGGCATGTATGTTGTTGTTGAGCCCCACTCTGACCCAGCGCTCTTCGCTCCTGCCCTCTTTTGTGCGGAGGCGAACAGCATATTCGCCCTTTTCGTTTTGAGCTCCAAGGGCAATCGAAGGGACGGCAAGGGTATTTTTTGCCTCTTTGGTGATGAGAGTGATCTGCGTCGTCATGGAGATGCGGAGTTTTCCATCGGGGTTTGGCACATCCATCATGCCATAGTAGTAGATAGGGTCGCCGGATGAGGAGCCTTGTGAGTCGCGCCCGCCCGTACTATTGTCTCTGTCGGTCAAACTCGATGGACCCGGATCGATGGAGCGCAGTATTGTAGAGTAGTGATGAGTAGAGTCGCCCAAGATGGTGAAAGTTGCCGGCATACCGCTTTTGAGCTTGATCACATCCCCTTCCGAAATCTCCGCTTTGATGGTCACCTTATCTAGTTGCGCCAAAACCAAAATCGTCGGTGTGGTTTGGTTGGCATTGACCGTCTGTCCCGCTTCGACCGGCACGGAAACCACTATGCCGTCTATTGGAGCGATAACTTGCGTGTATCCCAAAGAGACTTTCGCGCTCTGCACATTGATTTTGGAGCGCTCGATCTGTGATTGGGCTACTTCTACATCAGCTTTTGCCAATTTGTAAGCTGCTTTCGCATTTTCATAGGACTCTTGTGAGGTGGCTCCCTCTTTGACCATGCTGCTTTGGCGTTCAAAATCAAGTTTTGTTTTTTGGAGGAGCGCTTGATTGCGGGCAAGAAGCGCTTGATCGCCCGAGAGTTCTGCCTCGGCGCTTCGGAGATTGTTTTCTTGTCTATCGGGGTCTATAACGGCTAGCAGATCTCCTCTTTTGACCACTTGACCCAAGAGGGCATTGAGGGTTTTTATCTGTCCGGAGACCTGTGCGCCGACACTGACCTGTCGATAGGCTTTGACAGTGCCCGTCGCCAAAACGCTCTCGCTGAGGTCCATATATTTCGCCGGAGCAGTGATAAATATTTCCGGTTTTTTGTCAGGAAAAAGCCAAAATTTTATTCCAACCGCAACACCCGATAGGATCAAAACCCAAAGAAGGCGTCGCAGCCAAATATATCGTACGGTTTTGGTCACTTGTGAAGTCATAATCATATCACCTAGCTTCAAATTGAAAC
>DZAQ01000092.1 GCA_022729615.1 Sulfurovum sp. | reverse complement strand
AGTTCCTTGTATTTTTGAGAATCAAAGAGTACTCTAACATCAAAAAAGATATAATGGGGAAAACAAAAAATAGGAGTTACTCATGCTAAAAGAGTATAGAGATGAGATATCAAATCTCAAACAAGAAAATGCGCATTTTGCAAAAATTTTTGAAAAACATAATGAACTTGACCAAAAAGCCAAGGATGTAGATGAGGGGAGGCTTCATCTCTCTGACGCAGAACTTGAGGTTGTCAAAAAGGAGAAGCTTCTGCTTAAAGATGAAGCGCTCCATATGATTCTTGAATACAAAAAAGCACAAGCATAAGCTTATTTCTGCGGGAATCCACCCGCACACTCTTAATTTCAACTCTCCATTTTATCCAAAATATTTTTATCCGTAGGTCACACCATGCAACCATTTACCGCCATCGATCAACTTCCGACTGAGCTCATCACAAGACTCGAACAGCTTGGGTATTTAACCATGACTCCGATACAAGCATCTGCCATCCCGCTTCTTTTTGAGCAAAAAGATATCATAGCGCAGGCAAAAACAGGCTCAGGCAAAACGGCTGCATTTGGCATCCCGCTTCTTTGTGCCATCAAAACACAGCACCGTAACCCGCAGGCTTTGATCCTCTGTCCTACGAGGGAATTGGCCGATCAAGTCTCAAAAGAGCTGCGGCAGCTTGCACAATTCAAAGAGAACCTCAAAATACTTACACTTTGCGGCGGAACACCCATGCGCCCCCAAATCGCTTCACTCGAAAATGGCGCCCACATCCTCGTGGGTACCCCCGGCAGGATCCAAGACCATCTCTCAAGAGGCACGATCCAGCTGCACAAAATCCACACGCTTATACTCGATGAAGCAGACAGAATGCTCGATATGGGGTTTTATGACGAGATATCCAAAATAGTCTCCAATCTCCCCAAAAAACGGCAAAGTATGCTCTTTTCCGCCACCTACCCAAACAATATCCAGAAGCTCGCGAAAGAGATCCTCTCCGATCCGACTCTGGTCAAAATCGATACGACACACACCGATACGGCAATCGAGCAGTTTGGACTTGAAGTATCCGCACACAACAAAGACGAGATGCTTCTGCGTCTGTTGGGACACTACGATCCTGCCAAGGCGATCATCTTTTGCACCACAAAAATCGAAGCGTTTTCTCTGGCTGAACTCTTGCAGAAAAATCATATTGACGCGCTTGATCTCCAAGGGGATCTCGATCAGCGCCAACGCCATGAGAGACTTCTGCGGTTTGCAAACAATTCGCTCAGGGTATTGACCGCGACCGATATAGCCTCACGGGGGCTCGATGTCAAGGATATCGATATGGTCATAAACTACAGCTTGCCGCAAGAGCGGGAGGTCTATACACATCGAATAGGCCGTACAGCCAGAGCAGGGGCGGAAGGGATGGCGATCAGCCTCTTTTTGCCCCATGAGCAAGAGAAGCTAATGACCTTTTCACCCTCACTCAAACTTATCCAAGCGCGAAATCTTGAAATTAAAAAAAATTTCTCACTTCTTGCGCCCAATGCAACGATCTGTATTGATGGGGGAAAAAAACAGAAATTGCGACCGGGAGATATCCTCGGAGCGCTCAGCAAAGAGATAGGCATTGCGCCTGAGCATATCGGCAAAATAGATCTGTTTGATCTGCATAGCTACATTGCTCTGGACAAGCAAAGTCTCAAGCGAGCCCATTTGGGACTGCAACAAGGCAAAATCAAAGGGAAGCGGTTTAGGGTTTGGATATTGGAGTAATCCTCAAGAGCCAAGAGAGTGTCATCACCCAAAAAAGACCCAGCAGCATGCCTCCTAATACATCACTCAAATAGTGTACCCCCAGGTAGATACGGGAAAATGAGACCAAAAGCGGGAAAATCACACAAAAAGCAAGAAGCGCACTTTTGTCTCTCTTCTCCAATACCGGCGAGAGAAGCAAAAAGAGCGCCAGCGAAAATGTGATCGACATAGTGGCATGACCTGACGGAAAAGAGTATCCCTGCTGTGCAAACTCGCTGCTATATGCTATCGGTCTCTCCCTTGCGACCAACTCTTTGATTTTCCAAAAAAGTATCGCCGACCCCGAGAAACTCAAAATCACAAAAAATAAATTTGACCATGCTCTTTTATAGAGAAGCGCAAAAGCCCCAAAGAGTACCAATATAAATAAATTGCTTGGGATACCGCACCAAGAGATCGCGCACATGATTCTATCCAACCATGGCGCATGCCAAGTCAATGAGGCTTGATAGATCACCTCATCCAGCCAAACCAGCTTGCCCTCAAAAGAGACATCCAAAAGTACCAGCACAAAGAGGAGAAGAAAAAGCAGCGAAAAAAGCTTGGGATTAGGTCGAGTCATGACTGTGTATGTGAGTAAAACTCTTTTTACTCTGCGTATGCGCCGACCGACACAAGTCTTTGGTAGCGTTTCTCAAGCATCTCATCAAATGTGAGCTCTCGTAACTCTCTTACGGATTCGAGGAAATAGTTTTTGATGATTTCCGCAGAAACCGCTCTATTTCTATGCGCCCCGATCAACGGCTCATCCAATACGGCATCGATCAACTTGTGCTCCAAAAGGTCAGCCGGTGTGATCTTCATTGCTTTTGTTGCCTGCTCCGCCTTTTGAGGATCATTCCACAAAATAGCAGAGCACCCCTCGGGTGAGATCACAGAAAAAACCGAGTAGCGCATCATCGCCAGCCTATCGGCAACACCGATCGCCAATGCACCGCCGCTGCCGCCCTCTCCTATCACAATGGAAACCATAGGAACCCTACAGCTTGAAAATTCAAATAGATTCCTCGCTATCGCTTCACTCTGCCCGCGCTCTTCTGCACCAAGCCCGGGATATGCACCGGGAGTGTCGATAAGCATGAGTACCGGGAGGTTAAATTTTTCTGCCATTTTAACGACGCGGAGTGCCTTTCGATAGCCTTCAGGATTGGGCATACCGAAATTTCGTTTAAGCTTCTCTTTCGTTCCGCGACCCTTTTGTTCGCCGATCACCATACACTTCACATCACCGATCATGCCGACGAAACAGACCATCGCCCCATCATCATGAAATGCGCGATCACCATGGATCTCATAGCCTTGATGCAGTATTATCTTTATATAATCAAGCGAATAGGGTCGGTCAGGATGGCGAGCCAAGTGGAGCTTTTGATAGTCATTGAGCGAGCTGTAGGTTTTTTGAACCTCTTTTTCCAGGTCAGCTTCAAGTGTTTCGACTGCATATTCATCGCGTCTTGCCTTTGCCGACTCTATATCATTTTGGATAGTTTCAATACGACTCTCAAAATCAAGATATGTTGGCATAAGACAATTCCTCTAAATCTTCTTGAAGATAACGACGCCGTTTGTTCCGCCGAATCCAAAAGAGTTGCTCATCGCAATTGAGATGCTTGCCTCTCTTGCTTTGTTGGGGATATAGTCCAGATCGCAATCAGCATCAGGAGTCGTATAGTTGATGGTTGGCGGCAAAATACCTCTTTGCATAGCCATCAATGTTACAACAGCCTCGATAGAGCCGGCAGCTCCAAGACAATGACCGATTTGACCCTTGATAGAGCTGATCGGAGGAGCCTGCTCCTTGCCGCCAAATGCCTCTTTGATAGCGGCAGTTTCGTTTTTGTCATTTGCCGGCGTACTTGTACCATGCGCATTGATGTAGTCGATTTTTGGATTGCCTGCCATCTTGAGCGCTGCATTGATCGCGCGAAGCGGTCCCTCTACCACAGGCGAAGTGATGTGATTTGCGTCGGAACTCTCACCAAAACCGATAATCTCTCCATAAATCCTAGCACCTCTGGCAAGTGCCGCCTCATACTCTTCGAGCACAAGCGCCCCTGCACCCTCGCCCATCACAAATCCGCTTCGATCTGCGTCAAAAGGACGAGATGCCGCTTTTGGGTTCTCATTGTCAGTACTCAATGCTTTCATGGCGGCAAATCCGCCTACACCGGCTCCGCAGATCGCAGATTCGGCACCGACAACCAACATTCTATCGGCACCGCCGAGCATGATTGTTTTTGTCGCCTCATTGATAGCGTGTGTTCCGGCTGCACAGGCTGTGACGCTTGAGAGGTTTGGTCCTTTCAATCCGTGATAGATAGAGACAAAACCGCCGAGCATATTCACAAGCGCCGAAGGGATAAAGAATGGGGAGATTTTTCGAGGTCCGCGAGTCTCACAGATCACGGAATTTTTCTCAATCGCCGACAACCCGCCGATCCCTGAAGCACTGCTGATACCGAAACGCTCTTTGTCGATATCTTGCGGTAATTCTGCATCTTCCATCGCCTCTTGTGCTGCCTTCAGACCAAGCTGGATAAATCGGTCAGCCTTTTTGACCTCTTTGGCATCCATGACCGTATTGGGGTCAAAATCACTTATTTCTCCTGCGATCTTGACGGGAAAATCCGCAATATCAAAAAGCCCGATTGTTTTGATACCGCACTGACCATCTATGATCGCTGCAAATGAACTCTCCTTGTCATGCCCAAGGCTATTGATCATCCCAAGACCTGTTACGACTACTCTTTTCAAATTTACTCCTAATTGTTTGCTATGAGAAGTAATCCCAAGAAACACTCTTTCTCTGTTTGTAGGGCTTCTGGCGATTACTTTGGACAAATTCCCCCAAAAAGAGGGATATATTTATCTATTTATTCTCTTCGATAAATTTGATAGCGTCAGCAACAGTTGCGATCTTCTCAGCCTGATCATCAGGAATTTCAATATCAAACTTCTCTTCAAGCGCCATCACAAGCTCTACTACATCTAGGCTGTCTGCACCCAAATCTTCTACAAATCTTGAACCCTCTTGTACCTCATCTCCATTGACATTGAGCTGCTCTACAACTACCTCTTTTACTTCGTCAAATATTGCCATTACTCTCTCCTAATTTGGTTAAAAAATACAAGGTATTATAACAAGAATTTGATAAAAGCGAGGCTAAAATTTTGGTAACTGAGTTTTTGCTTTCTCTGGGCTC
>DZAQ01000014.1 GCA_022729615.1 Sulfurovum sp. | reverse complement strand
TTTTATATATTTACCCAAATAGGATCAATAATTTTGAATCCTATCATAGCATTCATTAGAGCAAAGCCATCATACTGTCCTATATTTTCTTGATGGATATTTTTGGGAGTCAAAAAACCCTCATCGATCAACCGTTGTCTAGTCGTCCCTTCAAGGAGTGGTTTCAAAGGCGTAATCCATCTTCCATTTTCAAGAAAAGCAATATTCGCTATCGTCGTATCCCTCAACAGTCCATCACGGACAATAAGCACATCATCACACCCCGGCGAAGATGCAAGAATTTGATCAAACACTTTTCGATCTGCGTACTTAAAAGCATATTCTACAGGGTGCTCTGCAAGAGCGATTTTTTGGATATTTTTTGGCTGGTAAGGGATATACTCTATACTCTGGATCTCCCTATCATAAAGCACTCTACATCGGAAAAGTCCATCAGACGGAGCGATAAGATACTCCTGCAGATCAATGTGGGTTTTTGTGCCAAAAAGTTTCTCTCTACTTTGATTGCATCGTCTATTATGATACTCCAGATGGCATGGCTGACCGGCATCTATTTTGACAGTTTCAAGCAGAAGCAGCGGATACTCCCTGACTACTCATCAAAAAGAGGAGTTGAGAGGTAGCGCTCGGCCGTATCACAAAGTATCGTTACTATGGTTTTGCCTCTATTCTCCTCTAGGCTCGCGAGCTTGAAAGCCGCGTGGAGATTGGCTCCGGCTGAAATGCCTATCAAAAGCCCCTCCTCTCTCGCAACTCTTTTTGCCATTGCAAAAGCGTCATCATTGGAAACTTTGAGCACCTCGTCATAGATGGATTGGTTGAGGATCTTTGGGATAAAACCGGCTCCAATCCCCTGAATTTTGTGAGGACCAGCCTTGCCTCCGCTCAAGACGGGAGAGTCTTCCGGCTCAACGGCAACCACTTTGAGGGACGAAATATTGCTCTTCAATACTTCGCCTGTACCCGTCAGCGTACCTCCGGTCCCCACAGCCGCGACAAAAATATCTACAAGACCGTCAGTATCTCGCAAAATTTCAAGCGCAGTCGTTTTGCGGTGAATATCGGGGTTGCTTGGGTTTTGAAATTGCTGCAAGACAAGCGCATCTCCAAGCTCGCCCCGAAGCTCCTCTGCTTTGGCGATAGCGCCGCTCATCCCCTCAGATGCGGGTGTCAAAACAAGTTTGGCCCCCAAATGCGTAAGGAGTTTTCGTCGCTCAAGACTCATGGATTCAGGCATAGTAAGGATCAATTTGAGCCCTTTTGAGGCACAAATCGCCGCAAGACCAATACCGGTATTGCCGCTTGTAGGCTCTATAATGACAGTTTCATCGGTGATATTTCCCTGCCTGATCGCCGATTCTATCATATTGAGGGCGATCCGATCCTTCACGGAGCTTGTCGGATTCATAAATTCGCATTTTCCCAAAATAGTCGTACCGCTCTGCAAGGAGAGCCCATTGATCTTCACAAGCGGGGTATTTCCTATCAGCGCTTCGATTGAATCTGCTATCACTGTTTCTCCTTTGTGGTATCGCGCAATGGCATAAATGTATAATTTTCATCATCATAAGAGTATATCAAACCCTCTCGCATCTCATAGTACCAGCCATGCAAGAAGAGTTTGCCTGCATCGACTCGTTTTTTGACGGCAGGATAGGTGAGAAGATTGCCTAGCTGGAAAACGACAGAGAGCTTTTCGGTATAGCTCTGAAGCACATCCACGCTTGCGCCCGGATGCAGTATCATCGCATGTTTTTTTGGCTCTTCTCCGAGTTCTAGCCATTTGATTGTATGGATATTCTCCTCACTCGGTGTTATATTCTTAAAAAGCGCGCCGATCGCGCCGCAATCAGAGTGCCCGCAGACGATAATATCGGTCACCTCAAGAACACTCGTTGCATACTCGATAGCGGCAGCCGTCGCGTGAAACTCCGCATCAGGCTGAAACGGCGCTACGAAATTGCCTATATTTCTGATGATAAAGAGTTCGCCGGGCTTCGAGTCCGTAATGAGCGTCGGCACGATTCTAGAATCACTGCACCCTATAAAAAGCGCGCCGGGGTTTTGCCCTGTTTCAACAAGCGATAGAAATCTCTCTCTGTTTTTTTTGAATTTAATATCCCGAAAAGTCTCATGACCTTTTACAAACTCTTGCAATTTACTTTTTGGCATCGCTGCTCCTATATTACTGTGTGTATTGTGTATTGGAGTGTGGTTTTCGCATGAAAGGGCACAACACCATCATAGATTTCCGGCACGACGAAAGGTGATTTTTGCAATACAACCTCTTTTTTGACGGGTGTCAACTGATATATTTTTCGAGCATTGTCGCTGATAAACTTTTGCAGATTTTCTATTGGCGCGCCATTGCTCTCGAAGAGTTCGACCAGCATCTGCAAAGCGATCGGAGCGGTAAAGACACCGGCGGCACATCCGGGGCACTCTTTGGCTTCTCTGGGATGCGGGGCCGAATCACTTCCGAACATCACCTTCGGATGAGCCGCAAGCGCCACCCTCAAAAGCGCCTCTCTATCCTCGGGGCGCTTGGCAATGGGCTTACAAAAAAGATGCGGCTGCAGCATCCCTCCGGCTACATCATCAAGCGTGATCATAAGGTGGTGCAGCGTGATGGTTGCATAGAGATTTTCGAACCTATCCAGCGCTGCCACACTCTCTTTGGTCGTGATGTGCTCCATGATTATCTTGAGTTTTGGAAAATGAAGCGCCAAACTCTCATAGATCGGCACAAACTCCGCCTCTCTGTCCATGACAAAGCCGTTTGTTTCACCGTGGATACACAGCGGGATACCGAGTTCGCTCATCGCCTCAAGGGTCGGGCGCAGCGCACCAATCTCAAAACCGCTCACTCCCCCTTCGCTATTGGTCGTGATCCCTGCCGGATAGAGCTTGATAGCCGTAATCTCATCTTGCACGCTCTCAAGGAACTCCCTTGTATAGGTCGGCTGGAAAAAGAGCGTCATATAGGGTACAAAATTCTCATTGCCGATTGCTTTGATGATTCGTGACCTATACTCCAAGATTTCCTCTTTGCTCGTAACGGGAGGGACGAGATTGGGCATGACAAGCGCGCCGGAAAATGTGTAAGCGCTCAGCGGTGCGACACGCTTCAGCATTTCGCCGTCGCGCAAATGCAGATGCATGTCAAGCGGTGAGTGAAGAGTGGTAGGCATTGTAATCCTTTATGACAAAATAACTGTTTCCGGCTTTTGGTACGAGCCAATACTTGATAGTCATTGTGCCAGAAAAAATGTTAAGGTTTGGCGCGATTGCACTCACTTGCGGGGGCTTGTAAGTAATGACGGGGTAATCTATGCCTCCCTCAAAAAATTGATTGCAACGAAGAACCCTCAGTGTACTGCCGAGTAGTGCCTGGCGAGGGGATGTAGTCTCAAAAGACCACTTGGCGTACTCAGAGCAGGTCGGATAGTATCTACAGCTGCCCGGAGTCATACGAGAGATGTATTGATAGACCTTGATGGGAGCCAAAAAAAAATTCTTGATCATAGAGGGTTTTTAAACAGATACGCATCACAGATGCCATGAAGGGTGTCACAAATATGTAAAAGAGGAAAATAGAGATCCCTCTTTTGTAGGTTTTTAGATCTTATTTTTGATATTCTCATATTGCTCTTTGAATTTGGATGCAAATCGTTTGAACGACTCTTGCACATCCTCGCCGAACTCTTCACCAAATTCAGCAGCGCTCTCTAGCATCTCTTTGCTTTTTACTTTGAAGCTTTCAAAGTGTGTATCGAGTTTTTCATACTCATCTTTCGCATCCATCTGTGCCAAATGCATCTTCAACGCGAGCTCTTGACGCATTATGTCGGCTTCATTGAAGAAACTGTCCAAACTGAATTTGGAAGATTCGCTCTTTTGAGCAGCGCTCTCTTGTATTGTATCCTCTTGCGGTGTTGTCGTGTTTTCTGTCGTTTCTTGCATACAAAATCCTTTTTGTGAGAATAAAAATTCAGTCGCTATTATATCAATTTAATTGTAACAATCTTATAACATCAAAATAATATTTACAGCTATTTCGCTTTTTCCAGATAGACGCCTTCGATGGTGTCAACTTTGATCATCTCTCCCTCAAGGATATGAAACGGCACCTGCACAACTGCGCCGCTTTCAAGCGTGGCAGGTTTTTTGCCCCCTTGGCTGTCACCCTTGAAATTCGGAGGAGTTTCAACCACCTTGAGTACAACTGTCTGCGGTATCTCGACAGAGATCGGCTTGCCGTTATGAAAGAGGATATCGGCCTCCATCCCGTCAATCATATAGCTAAAAGTATCTTCACCCACCTGCTCTTTTGTCAAACCGATCTGCTCATATGAGGTTGTGTCCATAAATTGCAAAAATTCTCCGTCATCATAGAGATACTGCATCTTCTTCTGCTCCAGCGCAGGCACTTCAAATTTATCTCCGGCATGGATCGTTTTTTCGATCACTTTACCGCTTCTGAGATTTTTGATTTTTCCGCGCACAAATGCCGCCCCTTTACCCGGTTTGACATGTTGAAATTCGATAACTTTAAAAGGAATACCGTCAAGCTCCAATCGAACTCCCTTTTTGATATCTCCCATACCGATCGTAGCCATAAAAGCTCCTCATTTTAAATTTGTGTGATTATAGCAAATCGTTGATTAAGGTGTTGAACCATCATATCCTATCACCCGAAGGCGAATAGATTTGAATCGCCGCTTTGCCGACTATCTTGTTATCGAAATATTCTCATGCTCCGGGTCTGCAACAGGTTCGAAATCCATCGCTTTTGCATTATCCATCAAAACAGGGATAAAAAGAAGCGAAACGAATACAGCAGCAACCGTACCAGAGATCAATGCGACCCCCAAACCGCCAAATATCGGATCGCTCGCCAAGAGTGCAGAACCTAGGATGATCGCCACTGCCGTCAGCAAGATAGGCTTGGCTCTTGTAGCGGCTGCGATAGCAATAGCTCTTCGTTTTTCTAACCCATGCTCCACCATCAACGACTTGGCAAAATCTATCAAGAGCAGTGAGTTTCTTGAGCTTATCCCCATCAGGGCGATAAAGCCGATCAATGAGGTTGCGGTCAAAAAGAATGTCTCATCCGTGAAGAGGTTTGCCACCCAGTGCCCTAAAATGACTCCTATCAAGGAGAGAAATGAACCCAAAAGAATAATACCGCTGAGTGCAAAACTCTTATAATAGACAACCAATAGGAGGAAAATCAATATGAGTGCGGCGATAAATGCCCCTCCGAGATCTCGGAAAGTATCAAGGCTCACCTTCATCTCTCCATCCCATCGCAGCAGATACTTTTTGCCTGTTTTGAGATTCTGCAAGTGCAAATCGAACATATAGGTGTTCATGCCCGGCTCTTTGGTGACACTGTACTCGCCGGCAAACTCTTCGGTTATTTTTGTCCTTGCATCCAAAAGCGGGTAGAGCTGAGAGACCATATCCGTTTCTGCGATGACATTGACCATACGGCTCAAATCTTTGTGCATGATCATCGGTTTTGAATCTGCCTCCCTGATAGTCACCACTTCGCTCATAGGCACCATCATTCCCTTTTCATTCATGAGATTCAAAGAGGCGAGCTTGCTTCTGAGCACTTCAAACTTATTGCTCTCCAACTCCTTGGTTTTGGCATCAAGGATCAAAAATATCGGGATTTGATTGATAGCATCTTTGGAGTTTTTATGGGCGATTACCATCCCCTCAAATGCCAAATAGATGATATTATTGACTTGATCTACACTCATTCCGCTTCGTGCGATCTTCTCTTTGTCCGGCACCAACTCATATTTTTTGTAGATTTCATCCGCCATGATATCGACATCCACTAGACCATCGGTTTTCGCCAAAATATTTGCTGCCTTGAGCGAGATCTTTCTCACTTCATCCAAATCATCACCATGAACTTCCAAAACAATAGAAGCCATTGTTGGAGGACCGGCAGGCTGTTCGATAAATTTGATGGCACTTCCGGCAACTATCTGCTCACAACGCTCTTTCACGATCGGCCGCAAGCGCTGCACCATCAAAAACGACGGCTCGTCACGATGGTGTTTGTCGGTGAGATTGACTGAGATCTCCGCGACATTTTCACTCTGCTTCATCCCGGCGCCCTTGACAAGTCCGGCATAGTCAAGAGGAATCCCCTGACCCAAAAAGAGCTCAAGATTTTTGACCTCTTTTTCTTGCTGGAGCATTCCGATCACACATTGACTTACCTTGTCTGTCTGCTGCACAGAGCTGCCTGAAGGTGTATCGATATAGACGGAGAATGTATTGTCACTCTTGCCCGGCAGCATTTTGGCGAGGACAAGCTGAGTCGGGAACATCATCAATGAGCCGAAAAATGCCAATGCGGTCAAAATGATTACCAACTTTTTCTTCGATGGCTGTTCAAGGATCAGATGAACAAAATTTTCAAATTTTTTCATTTTTGCTCCCCCTCTTTTGCGATATCATCTGCACCGTCTGCACTATGACCATGGTGATGCTCCGGCTTCTTCAGCAATTTGCGGCTCAAATAGGGTGTAAATATATATGCGATCACCAAAGATGCAAGCAATGCCACCGGGACATTGTAGGGAATCGGCTTCATAAACGACCCCATCATGCCGCCGACAAATGCCATAGGCACCATTGTCAAGATAATTGCCAGTGTCGCGATATTGGTTGGCGCCCCGATCTCATCAGTTGCCTCAATAAGCAGCTCATCCATTGTTCGATCATCCACGCCATGCGAATGCAGGTGCCTATGTATATTTTCGATCACTATAATTGCCGCGTCCACAAGCAGTCCAAGCGAGAGCAAGAATGCAAAGAGCGTGATTCTGTTGATAGTCTGCCCCGAGAGGTAGGCGATAAAGAGCGTGATCGCCAGTATCGCAGGAACCGTAAAGGTAACTATCAAAGACTCTTTCCATCCTAGAGCAAACACGAGCATAACTGCGATGATGATGATCGTAATAACAAGGTGGCTCATAAGCTCATTGACTGCTTCGTTGGCACGCTCCCCATAATTTCTTGTGACCAAATATCCGATCCCTGCCTCTGTGAGCTGCGCATCATTCTCTTTGAGTACCTCAAGCACATCCTCTGCGACAAAAACAGCATTTGTACCCGCAAGTTTCGCGATACTCATCGTAATCTGCTTCACGGATGCCCCCATCTTGGCTGCATCACCCTCTTCCCTCTGACTCACGAAGGCATCTTGGAAATTTTGAATATCGATCCCCTCGGTAACTTTCGCAACATCCTTGAGATAAACCGGTGAATCCATGTATTGTGCCACGATGAGATTTCCGACATCTCCCACACTCTCTATCGCATTTTCAACACCAAATATCACGAGTTGATTGGACCCTGTTCTTCCTTTGACATCAGGCACATCCACCGCTACCGACTGAACTGCCTTCATGATCTGTCCAAGCGATAGATTGTAAGCAGAGAGTTTTCCCAGATCAACTTCAATATTATATTGCGCCTTGTGCGACCCCCTGATGGTCGTTTTGGCGACACTCTCTATACCGTTGATCTTATGCTGGAGCCGTTGCACTTTTGTAAGGAGTTCGACCTCTGTGATATTGGATTCTCCCTTCGGGTAAAACGCGATGGTCATGATAGGTATATCGATGTCGATGTCGAAGGGTTTGACTATGGGCTGCATCACCCCTTTGGGCATCACATCCACATTCTGCATCACCTTGTCGTAGAGCTTGAGGTTGGAATCTTCTCTATTTTCACCGATATAGTACATGACATTGACGATCGCGACATTATCCATCGCCATACCGTAAATATGCTCAATCCCCTTGATCTCTCTGAGTTTTCTCTCGAGGGGATCAATAACAATGTTTTCGATCTCGCTCGGCGAGGCACCCGGCATCGGCACTATAATGGCACCGCCGCTGATCGCTATTTGCGGATCTTCTTCTCTTGGCATAATTTCAAGCGCCAAATAGCCCACTATGAGCAAAAATGCACCCAGCACAGCCGTCAACGGATTACGCAAAAAGCCTTTTGCAAGCTTTCCGGCATAATCCTTTATTTGATACTCATTCATACTCTTCATACTCATTCCATTTAAGAGCGGATAAGAATCTTGACATACATACCCGGATAGACCGTCTCACTCTTGCCGTCAATAGAGATCTTGATCTTGAACTTATGCGTCATCGGATTGGAGCTTGGGATAATAGAGGCTATTTTTCCTGTTGTATCAAGTCCGATTGAAGGGATTGAGACTGCTACCTCTTTGCCGATACTGATGATCTTGAGATCGGTTTCGCTGATCTCTGCAACCACCTTGAGTCTGCTTAGATCGGTCAGCACAAGCGCAGGCATTCCTGGAATTGCCATCTCCCCCTCATTGAGCCTCTTCTCGACTATCACACCGTCATTGGGCGCAACAATCTTGAGATATTGATATTGGTTGAGTACCTCATCCCTCTTTGCTAGCGCCTGCTTGACTTGCTTTTGAGCTATATCAACCATATCTTGCATATTCTTAGCGCCAAGCTGGAGCTGCTCTAGTTCATATTTGGAGACCATCTTCTTCTCAAAAAGCCTTTGGTGTCTTGCCAAATTGGTTACCACATTGTCATACTGGCTGCGATTCATTTGCAGCGCCAATCTTGCTTGAGAAACCGCCAGATCGACCTGCCGCTCAGCCGCTTCGATCTCTTTGGAGTCTATCTCGTAGAGCAGCTGACCCTCTTTGACGATATCGCCTTCGGCAACCGCCATACTTTTAACATAGCCCATATAACGGCTTGTCATCATTTTTTGATTGTCTGAGACTATGCTGCCGCTGAGCTCCAAATCTACCGCATCTGCTGCTGTAGCTAAAATTGAAAGCAAAATCGCTTTTTTGATTAACATTCTCTTCATATATATTCTCCCGGATTCAATATGCTATTAAGCTCAAAGACTTTTGTGTTTCTCTTGTTTTTTACTGTTTGCAGCTGCAAAAGCACTTCAAGTTCAGTAGATTGTTTGATCAGCAGATCGGAGATCGAGACAATCCCCTCTTTGTATCGCTGATGGTAGTTTTCATAAACTTTTTGGGCATAAGCAAACTGGGTTTGGTAGCTTGTGACTTCAGCATCAAGACTCAAAATCTCCGTTTGGAGCTGCTTCACCTTCAAGGCGATCCCTTTTTTGGCTAAACTCACCTGCTCTTGCACTTGTAGATTTTTGACTCTTGCTTTCTCCAGATTTGCCCTGTCGATACCGCCGTTAAAGAGATTGAAATTGACCTGCACTCCTACCGTATAGGCATCTTTTTCTTGAAATTCATTGAGAAACGCATCATCAGAGCTTCCATATTCTCCAAAACCGCCTACGGTTGGAAGAAAATTTGCCTTTTCTGCATTCACTGCCATTTGACTGATCTGGAGTCCAAGCTGCGCCTTTTGTATATCAATGTTATCTCTATAGATATCACTCAGCTGCACTTTTGGCATTATCGCCATCTCTTTGACTCTTACTATAGAGGAGACATCTTTGTTGAGCAAAAACGAGAGGAACTGGTACGCAAGATCACGGTTCAGTTTCGCTTGAGTGTAGAGGTTGTCCGCTTCAGACTTTCTTGATTGCACCTGCAAAATATCTATCTCTTGCGCATATCCCTCTTTTTTCATCGATACAACAACATCTTCAAGCGTATCTATATTGCCAATAATTTTTTGCAAATTCTCAATATAGTTGTCAACGAGCGATATATCGTAAAATGCTTTTTGAACTTGAAAAATCTTGGCATTGACGACTTTACTCGTGTCCATTTTGCTCATTCTGTAGAGTGCGTGGGTGATATTGCCATACTCGGTCAATTTGCCGCCTGTGTAGATCGGTATCTTGTAAGTAATTTTTTCCTGAAAGAGATTTCTTGCATCCGGATAATTGAGATCTGTCGGCTCGATAGAGAGCATCTGCCCCTGTGCCATAGGATTGGACATCATTTGAGAAAATGCAGCAAAATCACCGCCGGAAGCCTCCATAGCGCCTCCAATTCCTCCTAGAAAATCCGAAAAACCAAAATCGCCGAAGTTGGCTTCACGACTCTCCAGTTTGAAACCGAAAACATTCAGTGCACTGTTCGAGCGCAGAGCATTGAGTGTCAAATCAAGTTTGCCGTAGTGCATTCCCTCAACCGCTTGGATCTCAAATGACTTCATCTGCTCTTCAAATTGTGAAATTTTGATCTCGAGATTATCATGTTTCGCCATTTTGATCGCTTGCGAAAGCGAGAGATTATCTATACCGGCCAAAAGAGGGGTTCCGGCAAAAAAAGTTGCCACTCCCGCTGACAGTAATCTTTTCCATATCATTGTATCACTACTCCTTTGGCGTACTAGACTTTATTGATCAATAATTTATTTAGTAAAATGGTTGGATTATATTGAAGATTAGTTTAAATAATGATTAATGGCTCAGGGCAGAAGGGCTACAAGGCTTACAGATGGCCTCACTCCCTCCTGAATTTTTAGAGTGTAGCGTGACTTACGCTGATGCATGCTTTGAGTGCAGACAACTCATCAAGCAGCTCTCTGTTGACTTTGCCATCCACTCGAACTACCGCCAACGCGAGTCCGGTTTTTGCGCGCCCCAGACGAAAATCGGAAATATTGAGACTGTTTTGCGCTATAATTCTTCCGACATCACCGATGACACCGGGGGTATCGGTATTTCGGAAAAATATCATATTGCCTTTTGGTTCAACATCCAGATCATACTCATCGATCTCAACTATTCTCTGAACATTTTCATCAAACACGGTTCCGGCGATCGTAACGCTCCCTTTTTGTGTTGTCAATTTGAGTTCAATTTTATTGAGAAATCCGCTTGCATTTCGTTCTCTTTCGGTAGCGATATCTATCCCGCGCTCCTGAGCGACAAACTCCGCATTGACATAATTGACCTGATCTCCGATGGACTCGATCAACACTCCAACCGTAGCAAAGGTGGCCAATGAGGCTGTATAATCGCCGATATTCCCTTGTGCGGTTACCTTTATGGACTTGACCGCGCTTTTCATGATCTGCGCGCTCAAGTGACCCATTTTTTGGATCAGTTCCAAAAACGGTTTTACAAATTCCGGCAGCTCATTTTCTTTGAATGAGAGATTGAGCGCATTTGGATAGGATATACCCTTAGCGGCGTCAATCGCCTGCTGCGCAGCCTGAATAGCGATATTTTTCTGAGACTCCTTGGTGTTTGCTCCAAGATGCGGCGTCACCGTCACATTGTCCAGATCCAAAAACGGATGAGAGGTTGCGGGCTCCTTATCGAATACATCGATCCCCGCCATAGCTATTTTGCCGCTTTGCAGACCTTCGAGGAGAGCCTTCTCATCATAGAGTCCCCCCCTTGCGCAGTTGATCAATACAACCCCATCCTTCATTTTGGCAATCTCTTTTGCCCCTATCATTCCATCAGTCTCTTTATTCTTTGGCGTATGGATCGTGATGATATCACAAGAGAGGATCTCATCAAAATTCTCCGTATGCTTCATATCGAGATTGGTTACTTTGCTCGGGTCAATATAAGGGTCGTAAGCAACAACATCCATTTCAAACGCTTTCGATCGTATGGCAACCCGTGAACCGATATTGCCAAATCCGATGACTCCCAGCCGCTTCTCTTTGAGCTCGGTACCATACCAGTCTTGCCTTCTCCAGACACGGTCGAGCTTAAGATTGTTGTGCGCGTAAGGGAATTTTCTGACACAAGAGAGCATATGTGCCATTGTCAGCTCCACAGCCGCGATCGTATTTGCCGTAGGTACATTCATCACGACAATACCGCGCTTGCTGCATCCGTCTATATCAACATTATCGACACCGACTCCGGCGCGTACAATCGCCTTGACCTTTGTCGCACTCTGTAAAAATCGCTCATCCACATCTGTTGAACTGCGCGTGATCGCAACATCAGCTTTTTGGATAATTTCGGAAATGAGCTTCTCATTCGACTCATCGGCGGCATTGATCATCTCTATATCCGGATCTGCGATCAAGAGATCTAGTCCGGTTTGGTGAATATGGTCACAAACTACCACAGTAATTTTAGACATTCATCGCCCTTTTATTTTTTGAGTTTGCCAAGCAGAGCATCACCCAATGTCATACTGTCATCTTGGTTTTTATTGTGCTGTGTCATAGCATCTCGTTCTTCTTGTCTCTCAAGTCGCTTGACGGAGACTCTGATACGGTCATTTTTGGAATCAATGAGACTGATCACGCCTTTTATCTCATCTCCCTTTTTGATCTCTTCGGCCTTGAGAGGATGTAAATCTTCCAGACGGATCAGCGCGTCCACTCCATTGCCTAGCGCGATGAAGACGCCAAACTCTTTTTGATCTTTGACTGTTCCGGTAACGATATCGCCCACCTTATTTGTGTTGGCAAAATGCTTCACGGGAGAATCCTCAAGAGCTTTTTTGCTGAGTGATATTTTGCCGGCATTGCTGTCAATTTTGATGATTTTCGCCTCTACCTCATCACCGACTTTCAAAAGCCCCTTTGCATTATCACTCTTATTCCAAGAGAGCTCTTGATTGTGCAGCAACCCCTCTACACTGCCGATCTTAACAAATGCGCCAAAGTCGGTCAATGAAGAGACAACACCTTTTACAACATCATTTACTTTATAAGAGGAGGTGAATGCATCCATTGGTTTTGGAAGCAGGCTTTTGAGACTCACTCGAAGTCGTCGCCCCTCTTTGTCGATCTCGATAACTTCGACATTGATCTCTTCATCAACGGTCAAATAATCTTTTGGATGTTTGACATTCTTATCCCAAGAGATTTCAGAGACATGCAAAAATGCTTCAAGATCTTCGCCTAGGTCAACAAAAACACCGTATGGCTCGATATTACTGACAACTGCGGTCACGGTGTCACCCACATCGATCACATCATTGATATTTTTCCAAGGATCCATATTGGCATCTTTGATGGAAAGCGAAAGGTGTCTATTTTTCTTATCATAATCAAGCGCGATGACTTTGACCACATCCCCTTCCTCAAAATATTTTGAAGGATTTACGGGACCTTTGTGCGATATCTGAGAATAGTGCACCAATCCATCTGTACCGCCAACATCCACAAACATACCGTAGCTTGTTATTTTCTTGATCGTTCCCTCCACTACCTCTTTGCTTGCAAGCAACCGATCAACAATTTCTAGTGATTTATTTCTATCGCCCTCGATAAGCTCTTTTCTGGATATTACAACCGAGCTCTTCTCTTTGTCAACCTTCACAACTTTCGCTTTCACTTTTTTGCCGATCGAATTGATCTTAGAGTTGAGATACGAGAGTGTTCTTGGCATAAAGAACTCTATCCCGTCTGCCTCTACAACATAGCCGCCTTTATTATTTTTGGTAACTATACCTTCGATAATATACTCATTTGCTTCATCAAACTCATTGATAAAGTTATTGAGCGCGACTCTTTTTTTTGCCATTTCAAAGGATACAAGCGGTCTCTCTCCTCTATTTCCGGTGACGACGACACTGATCGTATCACCCTCTTTGAAGAGCAGTTCGCCATTTTCATCTTTGATCTGCTCAAGCGGCAAAAATGCTTCATTTTTTCTGCCGATATCGACTATCGCGCTCCCCTCTGTCTCGTTAATTCCGACGATGACACCCTCTGCCAAATCACTCTTTGAATCAGATTTTCTAAACGACTCCTCTAGCATCGCCCCAAAATCTACATCTTCTATTTCGATATCTTCGAACTTCATACTGCCTCTTCCTTCTTATGACCAAGTTTTACCCAGCATTATACCCTCTTTAGATTAAAGTAGTTGTATAGCTTTGGGGGACTAGAAAATTGGATTATTTCGATAAAAGCACAATTTTATCTATTACATTTTGCACAACCCAGTCGGGAGTAGAGGCTCCTGCTGAGATACCGCAGAGGCTTTTTTGGTTGAACCAATCGGCGCTGAGCTCACTCTCATTCTCCACAAGATAGCTATCACTGCAGTAGTTTTTGCAAATTGAGTGGAGCTGTTTGGTATTAGAAGAGTGCTTGCCGCCGATAACGATCATCACATCGGCTCTTTTTGCCAAATCGGCAGCCGCATCTTGGTTTTCGAAGGTTGCATTGCAAATTGTATTGAAGACTCGCACCTCTTTGTGTTTCAAGATCAGCGCGGAGGTGATCTTGAGAAAATCTTCAGGATTTCTCGTAGTTTGCGAAACAACGGCGACTTTCGATTTGAGCGGAAAATGGTCAAGCTCTTCGGGTTTCAAGACGATAAACGCATCATCCGAATTTTGCGCATAGCTCACGACGCCTTTGATCTCCGGATGGTCCTTATCGCCAAAAATGACGATACTGTATCCCTCTTTGCTCATTTTTGCGACATCTTGCTGCGGTGTCGTCACATAAGGGCAAGTTGCATCGATGATCGTAGTGTTCATCTGCTTGAGCTCCTCAAGCTCTCGCTTTGGTATCCCATGTGTTCGGATCACGACTGATTCGTCCTTCTCTATCTCTTCAAGTGATTCGGCAAGTCCGATTTTAAATCCGCTTTTTAGCCTATTGATCTCATCTTTGTTGTGTATAAGAGGTCCGTATGTTTTGCTGCCGGGATGCTCTTCGGCGATACGAATAGCCCTCTTCACCCCGAAGCAAAAACCATACGAAGAGGCTAGTTCGATTTTCATATCTCTACTCCCGTAATTTGAGAGAGTATAGCAAAAAAGTTCGGGAAGGAGGTATCGATACACGCCGTATCTTGGATCTCCATTCCATCGACCAATCCCGCAATCGCAAAACTCATCGCGATCCGATGATCTCCGTGGCTATCAATGGCGGCTTTATGCAGTTTGCCGCCGACGATCTCATATCCATCTTCGTAAGATTTCACTTCGATACCACACGCCCCCAGCCCGCCCACTACCGATTCGATACGATCACTCTCTTTGACGCGAAGCTCTTTGGCATTACGCACCCTGCTTGTGCCCTCTGCTAGAGCCATGGCGATAGAAAGTGCCGGCAGTTCATCGATAAGCCATGCGATATTCTCTTCGACAGTCACTGCTTGGAGTTGACCGCCATAGCGCACCTCGATATCGCCGATAGGCTCATAAGTGTTTTCATGCTCCGCATACCGTACATCAGCGCCCATTCGCTCCAATACCCGATATGCCTCTATGCGGGTCGGGTTGAGTGTCACGCTTTTTATGACGACTCTTGAGTTGGGGACAATGGCGGCGGCAACTGCAAAGAAGAACCCGCTTGACGGGTCAGCCGGAACTGTGATGTTGAGCGGTTCAAGTGGCGCTTTCAGCGGGCTTATCTCTATCCAGCCTGTTTCACTGTCCAACTCCACGGATGCTCCCATGCCTCGCAGCATTCGTTCTGTATGGTCACGGCTCAACAAAGACTCTTTGTAATAACTCACACCATCCGCCCGCAGCGCAGCAAGTATCAGAGCCGATTTCACCTGCGCAGAATCAATAGGAGATTCATAGCGAAAAGCTTTGAGGTCTCCCCCGCGGATACACAAAGGCGCCAAATTGCCCTCTTCTCGTCCATCTATTCTCGCACCGATACTGCGAAGCGGTTTTACTACCCTAAGCATCGGACGATGGCGAAGATATTTGTCGCCGGTCAATACAAACGACCCCTTGACGCCTGCTAATAGACCGCAATAAAGCCGCATTCCTGTCCCGGCATTACCGCAATCAAGCACATCATCAGGCTCACCTAGAAGCGGCGGCGGCGTGATAGTGAGAGTATCTCCGACCTTCTCGACCACTGCGCCCAATTGCTTGGCGATATTGAGAGAATTGAGGGTATCCTCCCCCTCAAGAAAATTTCTTACTACCGAGGACCTGTCACTCAAAAGCGAAAACATTGCGCAACGGTGCGAAATCGATTTATCAGAAGCGATATCGCTGCACACCAGATCGAACTTACCCGCAGCTGCTTTGATGGAGGCCTTTTTTATCGAAGCGCTGCTTGACATGACATCTCCAATCTTTTCATGATAGCCGACATAACATACTCAATATCGCTCTCTTCAAGTGTTTTCTCTAGTGATTGAATGAAAAAACGCACCGTCAAACTCTTTTTCTCGCCCAAAGCCTCATCTGTATAGAGATCGATAGGATACCATTTCTGCAAGATTTCAATTTTCAAACTCGAAATCTCACTCTCGACTTTCGAATAGGCAACATCTTTTGCAACAACGAGACTCAAATCTTTATAGACTCCTTGAAATTTTGAAATCGGCTTTGCATTCTTATGTACCGGTATAAGCGCGCCCATATCAAGTTCAGCGATAAATGTATCATTGGCACCGTATGCCTCTTGAACCAAGGGATGAAGTTTGCTGACAAATCCGCATCTCTTCCCGCGACAATACAGATCAGCCGACTGATAGGGATGGAGGAGTTTATTGGAATAGGTGCACTCCTGCAATGTAAAATCACCGATGATCAACCCGATTTTTTCCGCAAAAGAGGCAAAATGGATCATCGCAGGCTTTCCGCTGTTCGCAACCCCTTCAAGAGCCTCTTGTCCGCTAAAAATCAGCGTCAAAACCTCTTTTTCTCTTCTATCGGTATCGACAACAGCGCCTATTTCAAAGAGGGCGACCGATTTTGCACCATATTTGATATTGCGTCCCAAAGCCTCCAAAAGATTGACCGTAATTGTACTGCGAAGCGTATTGAGCTCCTCCACGATAGGATTTGTCAAGTCCGCAGAGGGATCAAGCAGATCAAATCCATACTCATCAAGCTTTCGTTTTTCACAAAAGAGATAACTTACATTTTCAAAAAATCCGCACCCGACCGCTCGCTCTCGCAATCCCCTCTTGAAAGCATAATAGGGCGTAGTCTCACCCAGTCTATTTGATTCAACAAACTCCAACGGTTTTGCCTGGATATTATTGATCCCGACGATGCGCACTATCTCTTCGGTTAGATCTTGAATATTTTTGACATCATGACGAAATTGCGGTATTCGAACGCCAAATCTTTCGCTTTGACTGCTTTGGATTTCAAAACCTAGACTCTTGAGGATTCCAATAACTCTTCCATTTTCGATCACTTGCCCGATCAAAGAGTGGATCTCCTCACAATCGACAATCAAACTCTCCCTTTTGTGGTTGGCAGAGACACCAAGTGATCCGTCATAAAAAAGAGCAGCATCATTTTCCAGCAAAGAGGCTAGATACTCCATTCCAAAAGAGATATTCGGCTCGCTCCCTCTTGAGGTGCGATAGTAGAGAGTATCTTTTTCGATCGATTTTCCGGCTACACTTGCAACCAGCAGATCCGGCGGGATATAGCTCGCTTCAAGCAAAATGAGCCTATTCTGCGCTGAAGGTTTCGTGGTGGCATTTTGGGCGATACCCACACTGCCCAAATTCCTCTCCCCGGCACTGAGTATCACGATTCCATCCTCTTGCGATAGTACATTCAGTGAGATTTTGTCATCATGCTTTAGTGACTCCGCATCGTAAGCGCGCAATATGACTCCGGTTGTATGCGTTGCGTAAGTGAGTAATTTTTCGATCGTCTCCTCTGCCTCAGCTTCAATCATTGCCAAACGCAAACCGATCAAAAATGGCAAATCGATCCGATCAGTCGTCATCAAAGCATAAAGCAGATCAGCCTTCATTTCACCCTTGGAATGGAGCTCTGCCATACGGGCGATACCGATCTTCTCCCCTCTTTTACTCTGATGTGAGAATGGCGCTATATCCAGATCGAGCGCCACGCTCAAATCTCTTGCCACACCATAGATACTGAGACAGTCTCCCCTGTTGGCAGTCAACTCCAACTCGATAAGAGTATCGGCTATCGTCTCATAATTTCTCAGCTCTTTACCGATCTCCAGCTTGCCGATACTCTCATCAAGCATCATAATACCGCTCCCCATACCAGGAAGCCCCAACTCGGAGGTGGAGCAGATCATCCCCTCACTCTCCACGCCTCGAAGGGTCGCAAATTTGATCTCCAAGTCGCCAGGCAGTTTCGCGCCGACCAAAGCCACAGCGACATACTCCGCATCCACCACATTCGCGGCTCCGCAAACGATCTGCTTCACTCCGTCACCCACATCTACTTCGCACACATTGAGCTTATCGGCATCCGGATGCTTTTGGCACGAAAGTACTTTTCCGACGACCACCTTCTGCGGAATATCGTAACTCTTTATGCTATCAACTTCCAGCCCTATCGAATTGAAGGTTGTGTAGAGCCTCTCATTGGTGACTCCGCCAAGATTTATAAATTCATTTAGCCAACTTCTTGTTACGATCATCTAAACTGCTCCAACAAACGAATATCCCCTTCAAATAGTGATCGCAAATCCGGGATTTGATGCATCAGCATCGCAAATCTCTCCACACCTAGACCAAAAGCATATCCGCTGACATTCTCATATCCGACTGCCTTGAAGACATTTGAATCTACCATCCCGCAGCCAAGCACCTCAAGCCAGCCTGTTTGCGAACAGACGCGACACCCATCGCCCTTGCAAAAAATACAGCTGATATCGACCTCCGCCGAAGGCTCTGTAAAAGGGAAAAAACTCGGTCTGAAACGCACATCCACATCGCCAAACATTGTATGCAAAAAATCAGTCAGCATCGATTTGAGATTTGCGAAGCTCACTTTTCCTTTGGCTTCGACCACAAGCCCTTCGACTTGATGAAACATCGGCGTATGGGTCAAATCATAATCTCTTCTAAAAACAGCTCCAGGAGCGATCATCCGAATTGGCGGCTGCGAGCTCAACATCGTTCGTATCTGCACCGGCGAGGTATGCGTCCTCAGCAGCGCACCGTCATTAAAATAGAAGGTATCTTGCATATCTCTTGCAGGGTGGTGCTTTGGCAGATTGAGCGCTTCAAAATTGTGAAAGTCATCCTCCACCATCGGACCGCTCTCCACGGCGAAATTAAGCGCCACGAAATAGTCGATGATCCTATCCATCGTCTCCATCACGGGATGCAGACTTCCCTTCTTTGCGCTTCCGCCATAGAGTGTCACATCCAGAGCCTCACTCTTGAGTTTCGTCTCTATTTCACCCTGCTTCAGTTCGTCATATCTGAGGTCAAATGCACTTTGGAGGCTCTCTTTTGTCTGGTTCAGACCCTCTGCGAACTCTTTTTTTTGTGGTCCGGGGATATCCTTGAGCTTCACAAATTCTGCCGCAAGAAACCCCTTTTTACCAAAGAGCTCTACCCTGATTTTCTCAAGCGACTCCAATGAATCCGATTCTACGATCTTCTTTTCCAAACTCTCCATACAGCCCTGCTTTATGCTACAAAATTGTGTGATTTTATCCAAAATATTATAACAGAGTCATTTATTGAAGAGGTTGCTATGGTATAATTGGGGGATTCATACATCAAGAAGGAATAAAAATGTGTCTATTTTGTCAGATTGTCAACGGGTTGATTCCCAATAATACAGTTGCGGAAAATGAAAATTTCTTAGCGTTTCACGATATCTATCCCAAAGCGCCCATCCATATCTTGATCATACCCAAGAAGCATTTTGACTGCTTTCAAGAGACTCCGCCACAACTCATGAGCGAAATAAGTACATTTATTCAAGAGGTCGCCGCCAAAGTGGGTGTTGACAAAACGGGCTATAGACTCATCACCAATAACGGCGATGACGGCGGGCAAGAGATTCACCATTTACACTTTCATCTTCTAGGAGGCGGCAAACTCATTTGGAGCAGGCTCCACGAGGACACCCATAAGA
>DZAQ01000223.1 GCA_022729615.1 Sulfurovum sp. | reverse complement strand
ATTCATTCTACGACTCATTTTTACTCCTTTTGATTTAAAAATATCGAAACTCAAAACAGCTCTCTGACATCCTCGCGATACTATTAAATAACAATTTTATAATATCGCGTTCAAAGTATTATAAGTATTTCTATTTGCAAGAGAGTTGACCTGAATCAACTTTTTAAAATAATTTAACACAAATTTAACATTTTCGTGATCACCATGAATGAGCCAAACAGAGGCTTTGTTGATTTACATCAATTCATATCCATCCGATCTGGTTTACAATGCAATGATGGGAAAAAAGAAAATTCGTATTTTTATCAATGGCTTCGGTCGCATCGGCAGGAGTGCGGCGCGTATCATTTTGGATGATGAGAGTATGGAGCTTGTCGGGATCAACGATCTTTATAGCTTTGAGCAGATAGCGTATCTGCTCCGATACGATTCGGTATATCATACCTGTCATCACAAAATCCGCTTGGATGGCAACAGGCTTTTGGTCAAAGGTGAGACAATCAAACTCTTTAGAGAGAACGATCCATCCAATATAGATCTCGGGGCTATGGATATCGATACCGTCCTAGAGTGTTCGGGCGTTTTTTTGACGGCAGCGTCCAACCGGCCGTTTATGGATAGCGGCGCAAAAAAGGTGATCATCTCTACCCCGCCGAAAGATACCATGCCTGTATATATGTTCGGTATCAACCACATGCACTACCGACAGGAGAGTATCATCTCAAACTCAAGCTGTTCAGCAAACGCGATCGTGCCGATCCTGAAGATCGCAGATAGTTTGTTTGGGGTAGAGAGCGCCGGGATGAGCATGTATCACAGCTACACAAACTATCAGCATCTTCTCGACAGCGGACACTACTCATCAGATATCCGCAGAACCCGCAGCGCAACGCAAAATATCATACCGCTGCAGAGTACAGCCGCTGAAGCAACGGCATATTTCTTCCCGCAACTGAGAGAAAAGTTGGCTGCAAAAAGCATTCGTATCCCCATATCGGCTACGACACTCTACGATCTAGCCATCAAACTCTCCTCCCGTGTGAGCGAAGAGGAGGTTCGCCGGCTATTTCAGGCAGAGGTATCGCGATCATTTTCAAATATACTTGATACAACCGATACTATAGAGGAATCGGATAGATACATACAAAACCCATACAGCGCTGTGATTATATTGCCCCTCATTCAGGTGGTTGGCGGGAACATGCTAAGGGTGTCCGCAT
>DZAQ01000222.1 GCA_022729615.1 Sulfurovum sp. | reverse complement strand
GATGAAGGAGTGGATAGAGCACACAAAGCATATCTTTAGTGGTATCAACTACTCACTGCTCCTTCAGATACTCCCCCTGCTTGCGATCT
The DNA here is from genome assembly GCA_022729615.1 of Sulfurovum sp. Lineage (GTDB taxonomy): Bacteria > Campylobacterota > Campylobacteria > Campylobacterales > Sulfurovaceae > SZUA-451. The sequence goes on along the minus strand of DZAQ01000222.1, from coordinate 1,136 downwards.
CCTCGCTTCTCATCTATGAGATCAATCCGAGACTTTTCGAAAAGCAGCTCCTCTATTATGCTGTAGGGACAGCAGCACTGTTCATCACCATTTTGATTCCTTGGCGCAAAATTATTTGGTGGTTTATCCCACTCATGTATATCATCAATCTTCTTTTGCTTTTTGCTGTCGATGTGGCGGGCAAGACTATCCTTGGAGCGCAGCGGTGGCTCGAGATCCCCGGCACAAGCCTCACCATCCAGCCCTCAGAGTTTGTCAAAGTCAGCGTGATCATGATGCTTGCCTACCTCATCAGCAAAAGACCTCCGCCAGAAAGCGGATATGGCTTGATCGGCTTCATCAAACTCTCGCTTGTCATTCTTATCCCTTTCGTGTTGATCGCCAAAGAGCCGGATTTGGGTACCGCGCTTGTACTTCTCATCACCGGATACAGTATCCTTTTTATCATTGGTGTCAACTGGAAGATCTGGGTAGCCATCATTATCGCTGTCGGCTCAAGCGCGCCGCTTCTCTACTCTCAACTGCACGACTACCAGAAAAAACGAATCTCTGACTTTGTCAATGAACCAAGCTACCATGTCCAACAGGCATTGATAGCGATCGGAAGCGGAGGGATCGAGGGCAAACCGAAAGAGGAAGCGACTCAAACACAGCTCAAATTTCTCCCCATCTCCTCAAGCGATTTTGCCTTTGCCTACTTAGGAGAGCGATTTGGTTTCCGTGGTATGGTGGTGGTGATCGCTCTTTATGTCGCTCTTATCCTTCATCTCTTTGTGATCGCGATACGCAACAACACCGATTTTCTCATCAAAACCGTCGCTTCGGGTATCGGATTTTTGATCTTCATCTATATGTCTGTCAATATCTATATGATCATTGGACTTGCACCAGTAGTCGGTGTACCGCTGCCGATGTTCAGCCATGGAGGGACTTCGTTTATCATCTTCGCCGTTATCATCGGTATTTTACAAAATCTCCTTGCTTTTAAGAAATATTTATTGTATAATTACGACTCCAAAATATCGATGACTCCAGCAGAGTCACCATCGTAGTCTCAAAGGGTCTTTAGCTCAGCTGGTTAGAGCTCTCGGCTCATAACCGAGCGGTCCAGGGTTCGAGTCCCTGAGGACCCACCA
>DZAQ01000091.1 GCA_022729615.1 Sulfurovum sp. | reverse complement strand
TTCAGCGCTTTGAGCATCTCATCTTGTTTGTTTGAGTACTGGATGGCATTATCTCTTGAGATGAGCCCTTCGCGAACATATTTGAGCAATACCTGTGTTTGAGTCTGCATTCCGCTTTCACCCTGACCTAGCTGCATTTGAGAGTAGATCTGGTGTACTTTGTCCTCTCTGATGAGGTTCGAGATCGCATGGTTGGTGACGAGAATCTCTGACGCGGCTATACGACCACCGCCGAGTTTTGGTATAAGTGCCTGCGCGATAACCGCAATGAGCGAAGTGGAGATCATAGCTCGAATCTGCGGCTGTTCGTCACCGGAGAAGACATCGATGATCCTGTTGATGGTGCTAGGCGCCGAAGAGGTGTGCAGGGTACCAAAAACCAAGTGACCGGTTTCAGCGGCTGTCAATGCAGCCGCAATGGTCTCCTTGTCCCGCATCTCCCCGATAAGTATGACATCCGGGTCTTCACGCATCGCATACTTCAGAGCCGTCGCAAAACTACTTGTGTCTTCCCCCACGCCTCGGTGTGAAAATATACATTTTTTGTTATTGTGGATAAACTCCACAGGATCCTCTACGGTGATGATGTGTTTGCTTTCATGCAGGTTGATCTCGTTGATCATGGCCGCAAGGGTTGTTGATTTTCCTGAGCCTGTCGGTCCGGTTACGAGAATCAGCCCCTTTTCTCTTTTGATGAGTTTTTTGTAAACGGCAGGGAGTTTGAGATCATCAAGCGAGGGGACATCGATAGGAATAGTTCTAAAGGCGCCTGCGATATCTCCGAGAGTACGATAGAAGTTTGCCCTAAATCTCCCGATTCCTGGGAGCAAAAGCGCAAAGTCAAGTTCATTGTACTCTTCAAAATGCTGCTTTTGTTTCTCCGTGATGAGGGAGTAGCACATCTCTTCGATATCTTTGCCTGTGAGTACGGGCAGGTTGACCGGTCGGAGTCTTCCGTCAAGACGGATTTGAGGTTCGCTTCGGCTTACGAGGTGGAGGTCGGAAGCGCCATGGCTTACGACGCTTTGAAGAAGTTTTTTTATATTAAAATCAGACATTATAATTCTCCTTGATTTGGGATGAGGTGTTTTTGAGAGAGTTTGGCATCATTGCTCTTCGAGAATTGCCGGTACGATGAAAAAATCATCACTGCTCCCAGTCGCATGAGCCAAGATATCCATCGGGATACTTGCGTCGCAGCCAGGCTGATCTTCGCGCATCGGTGTACCGCCCTCAAGTGTCGAGAATGAGGCATCAAGCGCTTGCGTATCAAGCTCCGAGAGATTTTCTACATAAGAGACTATCTCAGAGAGCTGCTTGATAATCTCCTCTTTTTTGGTTGTATCAATTTGAAGAGAGGAGAGTTTTTCCAATTTGGCTAAAACAGTGTAATCTATCTGCACACAGATCCTTTTTGATAGAGTAGATGGAAACTTTATCATTATATATTAAATTGGATTAAGATATAACATATTCAACACAATACCAAAGATGAAGGAGTAGAAAATGCGACAAATTGATATGGCTTCAGAAGAATTTTTACATGAGTTGGAAAAAACCAAAAAATTTACCGATAAGGTATGTCATCAGTTTGGGTGGGAATATCATCCAAACCATGATGTGAACGAGGGGGTGACATTGGGGCTTGCGAGACATAAAATGCTTTATGGAAAACGATTTTGCCCATGCTATATGGTTGAGGATGATCCTCAGCATCCCGGAAAGTATAAGAGTGCGGACAATCGCATCTGCCCCTGTCCGCAGGCGATCAATGATGAAGTTCAAAATGAAGGGAAATGCCATTGCGGGATTTTCTGTTCACCGGAATATGTCAAAGCCAATAGTTAAAAAATAGGGTATATCGGATTTTTATACGATTAGGGGTAAAATCCATCCTGTTAAACTGCTAAAGGAATAAGATGAGTATATTGTTGGAGAAAAGCACTGTAAATTCAGAGGATTTGGCGCAGCTCCTCAAAGAGCGCACGGAGGGGAAGGTCGATTTTCTCTTGGTGGATGTCCGAGAAGATATGGAATACACGATGGGACATATCAAGGGGGTCGATCTGCTTCGACCTACCTCCTCATTTGGGGAGTGGGCGCAGGGGCTTTTTGAGGCATCAAAAGAGAAAATAGTGATTTTTACTTGCCGTACGGACAATCGAAGCGGACAAGTGCAGATGGTCTTTAAGCGCAATGGACATGACCGTGTCATCAACCATGCAGGGGGTATCGTCTCTTATAGAGGCGAGATAGAGAAGGGACGCTATGAGGGTCAATGATCTTTTTGTCAAGCTGCTTGGCTTTAGGTCAATAACACCCGATGACGCGGGTTCACTCGATTTTATCAGAGAGTATCTTCCTGAATATGAGGCAGTATGGAAAAATGAAGGGGGCGTAAAAAATCTTTTTCTTTACAGGCGGTTTGGAGATGGGGTACACTTGATGTTCGCTGGGCATGTCGATGTGGTACCTCCGGGAGAGGGGTGGCTGAGTGATCCCTTTGTGCCCGTTATCAAAGAAGGTATCGTCACTGCAAGAGGGGCTCAGGATATGAAGAGCGGTGTAGCCGCATGTGTGCAAGCGCTCAAGGATACGAAGGATTTTGACGGCACACTCTCCTTGCTTCTGACAAGCGATGAGGAGGGGGATGGCAAATTTGGTACGCAAATCATGCTTGAACACCTCAAATCAATAGGGATGCTGCCAGAGTATGCCATCGTGGCAGAACCGACATGTGACCGTGTTTTTGGGGATTCGATCAAGATCGGGCGTCGAGGCTCCGTCAACGGCACGATCGAGCTGACCGGCAGACAAGGCCATGCAGCCTATCCTGAAAAATCACTCAATCCAATCCATCAAATCGCAAATATACTGCCTCAAATAGCCGGTATTGATCTCGATGAGGGCGACTCCCATTTTGCGCCGAGCAAATTTGTAGTTACTGACATTCGAGCCGGCATGGAGGTGACCAATGTAACTCCCGGCAAGCTCAAGATGATGTTTAATGTGCGCAATTCGACCAAAACCTCGACGGAGGATATCGAGAGGGTTATCAAAAGAGTTTTTGAGGGGATGGAGTATAGTTTGTCGCTGAGTCAGTCCGCCAAGCCATTTTTGACCGATCCCAAGTCGCTGGTAGTGCGAAAATTGTCCCGCGCGATCGAGTCGGTATGTGCCATAAAGCCTGAGTACTCTACTGCCGGAGGCACAAGCGATGCGCGTTTTTTGGCGCAATTTGGAGTACCATGTGTGGAGTTTGGCGTTATTAATGATACCATACATGCGCCCAATGAGCATACCGGCCTTGATGAGGTTGAAAAGCTCTATACGGTGTTTTGCCAAACGATAAAAAATTTTGAGGAGTTGTCTTGAAACGGGTGATTGCACTATGTATCTTTTTTTTGGCTTTTTTTGTATCTCATCCGCTTTTTGGAGAGGAGCTGAAGTGGGAGAGCAGTCTGGAGGACGCTTTCCAAGAGTCGGTCAAAACCCAAAAACCATTGATGGTCATGGTGGAGAGCGAGAGTTGCAGATGGTGCAAAAAAATGAAAGAACAGACACTCAGCGATGAGCAAATCGGGGAGAGTTTGCAGAAATTCATCATTGTACTTGTCGATAGAGAGAAGGTCTCGTCGGAGTTTATCCCCTATGCGCAGTATGTGCCGACTATCTATTTTATGACTCCGGATAAAAAGATCATTGATCGGGTTGTCGGCTATTTTGATGTATCGGATTTCAAGAGTTGGCTTGAAGATGTTGATGTGAAACTTGGCAAAAAGATCAGATAGGGTTCTTGATGAAAAAAGCAAGGAGAGAGCCGACAATCACCCAGTTTATCTTTATGAGAATGGCGTTGCTGGTATTGGTTTTGCTGGGAATCTACTTTATTGTCTTGACGAAACTCCTTGAGCGCAGAGAGCATATTTGGATAGATATGCTGCTTGTGACCGCGATGCTCTGTATTGTTGTTTTTGCTACAGCGGTAAGGGGGCGGATGCTTGAACAAAAATTCAGAAGAGTCAACCTATATCTTGAAACTCTTGAGGCTCCTGAAAAGTTTGAAGAGGAGGAGAGGTTTGCTATCCGAGAGTTTGAAGAGGTTTGGATAAATTTGCGAAAGGTGCTCCTCAAGGCAAAAAAACGCGAAGAGGACAAGTCAAAATACAGTGCAAAACTGAAACTCAAAAATCGCCAGCGAAGTGATATGCTCTCTGCGATTGCGCATGAGTTTCGAAATCCGATCTCCGCCATTATGGGATACTCCCAAACACTTCAGGATGATCCGAATATCTCTCCTTTGCTTCGAGAGAAGTTTCTCCAAAAGATCTACAAAAACGGACTCAAGATCGAAGAGCTGCTGAGCCGAATACTGTTGTGGAATAAGTTTGAGAGCGGAGAGGCGAGATACTATCTGAATAATTTTGATATTTCACTGCTTGTCCAAGAGGTCGTAGCGGCGCTGAAAGAAAAATATAAAGAGCGAACTATACAGATGGAGCTGGAGAGTTTGATCGTCTATGCGGACCGCGCCTTGATGGATGTAGTGCTTAAAAACCTCATAGAAAATGCTCTAAAATATTCTCAAAATAGGGTTGTTGTGAAGATCAAAGGGCATCAAATAGCGGTCATGGATTATGGCGTGGGGATAAGTGAAAAAGATATCGAAAAGGTAACAAAAAAGTTTTATCGATCCGGAACGCACAACTGGGACAATTCAATGGGATTGGGGCTCTCGATAGTCGAAAATATTCTCAAGCTCCACAATACGACACTTCAAATCAAGAGCAAAATAGGAGAAGGGTCTGTTTTTTCATTTATTTTGTGAGATTTCTGCGGAAACTACATTTAAATTGATTGTAACAAACATTTAAATTTATAGGTATTTGCCGCATTATGTTGCACAAAAGTAAAGAGTAGGCATTATTGAATTATTTAAGATAAAATAATTATATTTTAATTTAAAATCTTATAGACTTTTATATAGCAAAATTCACAAAGAGTGGAGTCTATGCAAAAATCGAAGGAGGAAACATGAAGTTAGGTTTCTTGGTTGACCTAAATCTCTGTATGGGGTGCAAAGGTTGCGAGATCGCGTGTAAAGTGGAAA
>DZAQ01000090.1 GCA_022729615.1 Sulfurovum sp. | reverse complement strand
GTGACAAAAAGCAGTTCCACGCACTCATCCTTATCATCATCCGGTTTTTGCATCATAGCCTCTATGGAGATATCTAGGCGGCTTAGGAGATTGGTAACCTCGGCCAAAACTCCCTTTTTGTCCTCTACACTGAGGCGGAGATAGTAGTGTGAGCGGATATCGTCTTTGGACAAGAGTGTCAATCCGCTCTCAAGGGGTTTTCTGTAGCCCAACATCGGATTGGTGTTGCCTCGTACGATATCGATGATGTCGGCGATGACTGCGCTTGCTGTGGCATTGCCGCCAGCTCCGGCACCGTAATAGAGCGTCTCTCCCACACAGTCACCTTTGACCATCACGGCATTCATGACGCCGTCAACTTTTGCTATCATAGAATTTTGCGGTATCATCGTAGGATGCACTCGCAGCTCTACGCCGTTCCCCACTCTTTTGGCGATTCCGAGCAGCTTGATAGCGTACTCAAAATCTTTTGCAAAGGCTACATCGGTCGCTGTAATATTATCGATGCCCTCTATGAGGATATCTTCAGGTTTCGCATCCATACCGTACGCGATACTGGCAAGTATGAGAAGCTTGTGCGACGCGTCAAATCCGCCCACATCAAATGTCGGATCCGCTTCGGCATACCCTAGCGCTTGCGCCTCTTTGAGGACTTCGCCATAGGCAACTCCTTCGTGTATCATCTTGGTGAGCATATAGTTGCAGGTGCCGTTCATAATACCCATAATTGACTCAATATGGTTGGCGCTGAGCCCATTTCGAAGCGCGCCGATGATGGGGATCCCGCCTGCCGTACTCGCCTCATACATCAGCGGCGTCGTACCCGCGAGCTCTTGGAGTTCATATCGGCGATATGCCAAAAGCGCCTTGTTGGCGGTCACGACTGCTTTGCCGTTACTCAGCGCTCTTTTGATCAGTTCATAAGGCTTCTCTACGCCGCCCATTAACTCTACAACGATATCGATCTCGGGATCATCCACGACAGAGATCGGATCATCACTTAAAGCGATGGAGACTCCTCTCTCTTTTGAGAGATCTTTTACCACCCCTGTTTTGACAACGATCTTTTTACCCGCTCTCGCCTCAATGATATCGCCATTGGCTTCAAGTATATTTGCGACGCTTGCTCCGACTGTACCGATACCCAATATGCCAATTTTAACCATTTTTCTTCTCCATTGTCTCAGCCTCTAAATCTTTTAGGAATTTTCGTATATTTCTCGCTGCTTGGCGGATACGGTTCTCGTTTTCGATAAGTGCAATGCGCACATATTGATCACCGTATTTTCCAAAACCGATCCCCGGACTTACCGCGACACCCGCCTTCACAAGAAGCTGTTTTGAAAACTCCAACGAACCCATCTCGATCGCTATTTCCGGGATTTTCGCCCAGACGAACATACTCGCATTTGGCTTAGAGAGCGGCCATCCGGCATTGGCAAATGCCTCGATGAGCACATCTCTTCTTTTTTTATACATCGGAATGACTAGTGTCTCAGGGATATCCCCATACTCGTCTAGCGCCACAGTCGCCGCTACCTGAATGGGCGTAAACATCCCATAATCAAGCCATGACTTGATGCTTTGCAGCGCACCGACAAGTTTTTTGTTCCCGCAGATGAACCCCACGCGCCATCCTGCCATATTGAAGCTCTTGGAGAGGGTGTAGCACTCCACGGCGACATCTTTGGCGCCCTCGACTGCGAGTATTGACGGGGTGCGGTAGCCGTCGAAAGTGATATCGGCATAGGCGATATCGGAGATAATATAAAAGCGTTTCTCTTTCGCGAGCGCTACAAGCCGCTCATAAAATTGCGGGGTGACCGTAGCCGTAGTTGGATTGTGGGGGAAATTGACAATCAGAAATTTTGCCTTTGGCACGGAATTGTCAAGCGCCTCCTGTACATCAGCGAAGAAACGATCCTCATCAACCGCAAAAGTCTCCGGATCAAAAACAAGCTGCATCTTCTCGACATTGGCGCCTGCAAGCACAAAAGCCTGAGAGTGTATAGGATAGGTTGGATCGGGTACGATCGCGACATCTCCGGGGTTGGAGATAGCCTGCACGAGATGCACATACCCCTCTTTGCTCCCCATGACCGCCACTACTTCACTGTCACAATCAAGATCTACATTATATTTACGCTTATACCAGCTGCTCATGGCTTTGCGCAATTTATATATTCCCTTGCTGGCGCTATATCCGTGCGTCTTGGGTTTGTTGGCGGTTTCGCATAGCTTATCTACGATAGGCTGCGGCGTGGTGGCATCAGGATTGCCCATCGAAAAGTCGATGATATCCTCGCCTCTCCTGCGCGCATCCATCTTGAGCTCGTTGATCTGCGCAAAAATATATTTTGGCAGACGATTTATCTTTTCAAACTGTATCTCATCAAACATTCTCTCTCCTAACGCAAAGCTTTTTGAAATTCGCTATTACTAATTGGGTGTATTCCATCCCGATCAAACCGAAAGTAGTGCTCTTTTTTATCAGCAAACTCCTCAATGACACCATTGGCGATCAAAGAAAATGCTGCGCCCGAAGTCGAAAAGAGCCATCCATGCTCCTTGAGGTCAATTTCAAGCTTTTTGCTCCGCATGAACTTGGTCTGTTTTTTGCTCTCCAGATCAACCAAGCGAAACCACATTGTTTTTAGCGGCATCAGTGTAATATTTTCATACGAGAGAGGTGTTTCGGTCGTCAGATTGGTTTCATTGGTCTCTTGGGCGGCATTGGCTTCACTTTTATTTGCATCGGCTACTGCTTCTTCCGTGAGAGGAGTAGCTGCCTGAGCGCTATTGGTCTCCACGGTAGAGAAATTGTCTTCATTAATGGCTGCCGATTTTTGTTCCGGCATAATTGTCTCAGCCTGCGCCTCTTTTGGTTTGGCTTGTTCGACAGCCCTATTTTCATCAAGTTCCGCAGGAGCGATCAAAAGCCCTTCTTGAGAAACCATTGATCCGATTTTCTCCTTATAGTAGTCGGCGAAAAAATACCAAGCGCCAAAAATAACTGCAGCCAAAAAGAGCAGCATAAATATTTTTGAACCGGTTCGTCCCTCTTTGCGCAGAGGAGCAACACTTGCCGGTATGATACCGGAGAGCTTATGATCCGCAAAATGGCTCTTGCACTCCTCTCTCAATGACTCCAGACTAATGCCATATTCCCGCTCAATGATCGAGAGCGCCCCAAGCGCTTGAGTTTTTTGGAGCCCTTCAAACTCCTTGCTGAGAAGTTTTGCGATTATCTCTGGTGATAACTTGGTTTTTTTGGCAATACTCTCTATCGATTGCTTGTCAAAGAGGTCATCTAATTGCATATCCCATCCTGTGTATTAAAATAGCAGCTGCTGCCGAAACATTGAGTGAATCAAATTGGTGCTTCATCCCGATAGCAACCGTCTCTTTTACTTTTGAGCGTGCCTTTTTGGACAATCCTTCACCCTCGCTTCCCAAAACCAATACCCGCTTACCGGCAAATATTTTGGACTCGACAGGCTCACCCTCCATCGAGGCGCCATAGGAGACATATCCTAGCTGATGCAGCTCATTGAAGATATCCAAAATATTATCGGCTACCATAAACGGCATATCCAAGAGGGCGCCGGTGCTCGTGCGGGTGATCGCCGCGTAATTGAGCTGCCGCACTCCGGTTGCGATCACCCCTTCCACGCCAAGCGCATAGGCGCTTCTGATGATAGCGCCGATATTGCCGGTATCGGTCAAGCCATCAAGAATGAGCAAAAAATCACTCTTTTTGATCTGCGCAAAATCACTGCACTCAAACTCCTCCACCTCCAGCAAAATGCCCTGATGGTTGCCCCCTTTGCTCATAGCATTCGCCCACTTCTCTTCAAGAAACTTCACCATCGGCTTGAAGCGTTCAAAAAGCGGCTGCGGGAGTATCCCTTTTTTTGCTATATAGAGTGTTTTGATCCGATCCGGGTGATGCTCAAGCGCGTAGAGACATACCTGCTTTCCATAAATAATCATAGGGGGATTTTATCCAACTTTTGCTATATCCTGCATTGGGGCGCGCCTAACTCTCCTTGATGAGCCTCTCATACCACTCCTTGATACTCTCATCACTCACCAGCGAAAGGAGTTTTGCTTTGGGTTTGGGGGCGATATCGAGCCTCTTGATATCTTCGAGGTAAAGCCCTTTTCGTTCACTCTTCTGCCCTCTGATCACTACAACCCACTCACCCCTGATCTGCTCCTCTTTGAGTCTTTCGAGAAGCTCTTTGGCGCTCATTTTGTAGTAGGTTTGAAATTTTTTTGTCAACTCTTTGCAGGCAAAAAGGGTTCGTTCGCCATCAATGGCAGCTATCTCCTCCAGCAGCTTCAGCAGGCGATGCGGCGACTCATACAAAAGAGTATTGTAGCCTGTATTGAGGGCTTCGCCGAGCTTGGCGGCTCGTTCGCTCCCTTTGTGCGGCAGGAAGCCAAAAAAGAGAAATTCACCCTCTTCAAACCCGCTTGCCGCATACGCCGTGACCACGGCAGAAGCGCCGGGAAGCACATCATAGGCTAATCCATGTTCTTGACAATACGCCACAAGTATTTGCCCGGGGTCAGAGATCACCGGCATCCCGGCATCACTGACATAGACCACCTCTTTTTGGCTCAAAACAGCTCCCCACTCCTCGAGCCTCTGTCTGCCGTTGTGCTCATTGAAAGAGACGAACTCCGCTTCAGGAAGAGCGAGACCGAAACGCTCGCTCAAAAGCCGCAAAAGCCGTTTGGTTTCACGGGTATCCTCACAAAAAAAGAGTTCGGCATTTTCAAAATGCTTCATAGCTCGCAGTGTAATGTCTTGGGGATTTCCGATGGGAGTTGGGATGAATGTTATCATGCTGTTTGCCTAAATTTTGGAGAGTCGCTTTGAGAGTTGGATAAAAGAGTTACAATATTCCGCATCGCATACGAGCAGAGCCCGATATGCAGATGAAACTATGACAATTTATATTTTTTCTTAAATTTGTCGATTCTGCCCGCAACATCCACGACCTTCTCAGATCCCGTAAAGAATGGGTGACACTCGTTGCAGATGTCGATCGACATCACCTCTTTGTCAGATTTGATTTCAAATTTGTTGCCGCACGCACATGTCACAGCACAAGCAACATAATTTGGATGAATATCTTTTTTCATCATAATTTCCTTTATAGTTTTTATTCAAGCGCAAGCTATTTCGCTGCGTCAGGCTTTTGTTTGATAGGCAACCAACCTATTCTGATACTT
>DZAQ01000013.1 GCA_022729615.1 Sulfurovum sp. | reverse complement strand
AATCAACAAACCAGATTGCCGCGCTTCGCTCGCAATGACAAATTTCCGTCACCGCGAGGCTTTGAAAAAGCTGCGGCACTCTTTCAGCAGGATTTTAGAGGTCTCCTCAATTAAGGATAGTTTTATGCTTTTGAAAAACAAAAAGATTCTTCTCGGTGTCACAGGCAGTATCTCGGCATACAAAGCGTGTGAAATCGCCAGACTCTTTGTCAAGTCCGGAGCGGATGTCCGAGTGGTCATGAGTGAAGCTGCGAAGCGATTTGTCTCGCCGTTGACCTTCGAGGCGCTCACCCGTCAAACGGTACTGCATGAGGGGAGTGAGAGCTGGGCAAATAGTCTCAACCACATAGAAGCAGCCAAAGAGTGCGATATCTTTGTGATCGCTCCAGCCACTGCCAATACGATCAACAAGCTCAGCAAAGGTATAGCAGATAATATTCTGCTGCAGTGCGCTTTGGCATGCCCAAAACCGATACTGGTCGCCCCGGCAGCCAATACGCAAATGCTAAAAAACCACTACACCGCAGGAAGTCTCAAAATGCTTGCCGTCAATGAGTATGAGATCGTCCAGCCCCAAGAGAAGATCCTTGCCTGCGGTGATCTTGGCAGCGGCGCACTTGCGGAACCCGAAGAGATCTATTGGCGCAGCGTGCAGCTGCTTTCGCAAGATTCCTACTGGAAAGACCGCCGTGTTGTGGTCACGGGAGGAGGCACGAGAGAGAAGATCGACGAGGTGCGCTATCTCTCCAATTTCTCCAGCGGCAAGATGGCAAAAGCGCTTGTGTTGGCGCTCTATGCCAGGGGTGCGGATGTCTGCTATGTGACTACTGTCGCTGATGAAAAGCTGCCCGACGGGGTCTATGTCGTCCCTGTCGAAAATGCCCAAGAGATGCTCGAATATACTCAAGATGCTATCCGCATCGCCAAAAAAGGCAAAATGAGCAAAGTGACGATGAACAGCTCCGAAGCGATCCACAAGATACAAAAGCGCCCTTTTCTCTTCATGGCGGCGGCAGTCTCTGACTATATGCCCAAGTTCCCCCAAGAGGGCAAGCTCAAAAAGCAGCTTTTAGGAGAGTCTTGGGCTTTGGAGATGAAGCAGGCACCCGATATCCTCTCTTCGCTTGACAAAGATGGCGTGAGCGTGGTCGGTTTCAAGGCGGAGATGGATGCAGATGAGGGGCTAGCCAACGCCAAGTCGCTGCTTGCGCAAAAAAAGATCGATGCAGTCTGCTACAACTATCTCAAAAATAGCCAAAGTTTTGGTACGGATGAGAATGAGATCACATTTATTACCAAAGAGGGTGTTTTACCGCTGGGCAAAGCAGACAAATTGAGTCTGAGCTTCAAGATACTAGAGAAAGCCCAAGAGTTGAGCGAATGAAATCAAATAGTCTCAAAAATCTAGCGATCATCATGGATGGCAACGGTCGTTGGGCGCAGCAGCGAGGGCTGAGACGCACCAAAGGTCATGAGGCGGGCATCGAAGTGATACGGGATATCACTACCTACTGCGCCAATCATACGGAAATGGAATCTGTGACCTTCTATGCCTTCAGTACGGAAAATTGGAAACGACCCAAGCTGGAAGTGGAGTTTTTGATGAAGCTGCTCGATAGATATCTCAAAAAAGAGCTTATCACCTATGAGCTGGAAAATATCCGCTTCATTGCTATCGGGGATCTTGAGAAATTTTCTGCCAAACTCCAAGAGACGATCGCAATAACCGCAGAAAAGACAAAAAACAATACGAAACTCACACAGGTATTGGCTCTCAATTACGGAGGACGAGATGAGATCATCCGAGCTGCCAATCGAGTGGTGAAACAAGGGGAAGCGATCACGGAAGCCTCCTTGGGTTTGGCGCTGGACACACCCTATCAAGATATCGACCTGCTGATCCGCACAAGCGGTGAGCAGCGCCTCTCGAACTATCTGCTTTGGCAGCTGAGTTATAGTGAATTGGCATTTACGCCTACTTTTTGGCCTGATTTCAATACACTAGAACTGCAGCAGATTATTGATGATTTTAAAAATCGAAAACGACGCTTTGGGGGGATATAGATGCAGAGTATATTGATGGTCATCGGGGTATTTGTGTTTGGACTCATGATAGGCTCATTTTTGAATGTCGTCATCTACCGTATTCCCAATGGCGAGAGTATCGCTTTCCCTGCTTCGCACTGCCAGAGCTGTCACACTCCGCTTAAGTGGTACCACAACATCCCACTGCTCTCATGGCTTGTATTGGGAGGAAAATGCGCCTTTTGCAAAGCGCCTATATCGAGACAATATCCTCTAGTGGAGTTGATAACAGGCTTGCTCTTGGTGATGCTCTATTTCAAACTCGGCTTGGTGTGGTATCTGCCTTTTGTTTTTGCCTCATTTGCCGCGCTCTTTGCGTTGGTGATGATCGATTTCAAATACTATGCGGTTCCCGATTCGGTCAATTTCTTCGCGCTTGCCATGGCGCTTGTACAGCCCGATTTTCTCCAAGCCGGTATCAATGCGGCTCTAGCCGCGCTTTCGCTCTTTCTTTTGGGCAAAGGAGTCAGTGTGATAGCCAAAAAAGAGGCTATGGGGAGCGCCGATGTGATCGTGGCAGGAACGATGGCGGCGCTGCTTGGATTTCCAAATTTTTTCGTAGCGCTTTTTTTGGCAGCGATCTTGGCGATCATCCCCTCTCTTTTGGCGAAAGATACAATGGTGCCTTTTGTCCCCTTCTTGGCTCTAGGCACATTTATCGTCTATCTTTTTGATGAGCAAACAGCGGCACTGCTGCAATGGATCATCTATGGTTAGTGTCAGGTCCTACCTCTCTGGCAATTTTACAAAGACATTTTTGACGATTTTTATCCCGTTTTTTTTCATTATTTCGCTTGTATATTTGGTCAAAATTTCGATACTTACATCCAAGATCCAAATGTCATTTTCTGAACTTTTGCAGCTTTTCGGCTATTCGGTCCCTACTATTATCTTTCATACGATCCCGATCTCTTTTATCGCTGCCATCGCCACTATGCTTCAAAGACTCTCGATAGACAACGAACTCATCGCCCTCTTTTCGCTCGGATTGCCGTCGCGCAAACTCCTCTATCCGCTTACTTTTGTTGCCATGCTCTTTGCGGCGCTGCTTCTTATCATCTCGTTTTTGACCATGCCTCAAACCAATCAGCTCTTCAATGCGTTCAAGAACAGCAAAAAGGCTGAAATGACTTTCAATATCGTCCCCGAAGAGTTCGGTCAAAAATTTGGACGCTACTACATCTATATCAGTGATGAAAAAGAGGGGAAATTCAAAAAAACAGTGATCTATTATCAAGATGCAAACCATTCAGACCAGATCATATCGGCAAACAGCGGAGAGATGCTCAATAAAGAGGGGGTCTTTTCTCTGTTGCTGAATAATGGCAAAGGGTACTCTTTTGGACCGCAAAGCATGCATCAGATAGATTTTCAAAAGCTGCAAACCTATGATACATTCCTCAATTATGGTTCTGAGCTCTACGGGGTGGGCGACTATTGGATGCAGTCGATGAATGATGACCAAAGAAAACGCAAAATGCTCTTTTACTTTTTTATCAGTATCATACCTCTGCTCGCACTCCCCATGATCGCCGCTTTTTCGATCATCAATCCTAGATACCAGCAGGGACACTCTTTTATCGTGATAGGGGGCATCATCCTCTTGTTCTATTTTCAGGGCTCGCTTCTGGACAAATACGGCACGATCTCGACGCTGGCTCTTTTGAGTATCCTCTCTTTGGCGCTGGGGGTATGGCTCTTTGTCAAGAGAGTTCATCGATACTTCTGATGCGTATCAAACTCCTTCTCGCCTATGACGGCGGGTATTTTCATGGATTTCAAAAGCAGACCAAGACCAAAGATACTGTTGTGGGGCACATCGAATCAGCACTCCATGCTCTGCATATCCACACTGCTATTGTCGGAAGCGGCAGGACGGATGCCGGAGTCCATGCGACCGGACAAGTGATCCATATTGATTTGCCCGATTTTTGGAATGATTTGGTCAAATTGCGGCTTGAGCTCAACAAAAAACTGCACCATATCTCTATCAAACATATATCGCAGGTTGATGATACTTTTCATGCGCGTTTTAGCGCCCGAAAAAGAGTCTATCGGTATATCATCAAGCAGACACCTCCTTCAATATTTGAAGCAAATTATGCCGCCCACTTTCCGAAATTTGACCCACTCCTCCTTCGCCAAGCGCTTTGCTCTTTTCAAGGAGAGCATGACTTTGTCTTTTTTCACAAAAGCGGCTCGCAGATGCACAGCACCAAGCGGAGGATTTTTAGGACATATTCCAGGCAAAAAGGAGACTATACGATACTCTATTTTGAAGCGAACGGATTTTTGCGCGGGCAAGTGAGGATGATGGTTGCCGCCGTGATGGAGTGTGCCACTGGAGCATTGACACTCCCGATGCTTCGTGAACAGATAGAGGGCATCAAACGCCATACGACCCACTCAGCCCCTGCTTGCGGGCTCTATCTGGCTCATATTTACTACTAGAAGAGTCTCCGTAATGCAATTTTTGGTATAATATTTATAACTAAGTGGAGAGGGCAAAATGAGAAGTCAAAATATTTGTTTCGTGACCGGAGGCGCCGGTTTTATCGGATCGCATCTGTGTGAAGCGCTTCTGAGGAGTGGCAGGAGAGTTATCGCCCTTGACAATTTTGACCCTTTTTATGATCCGATACTTAAAGAGCGCAACATCAATGCGATAGAGGCATTGCTGCACACCGAGGGGATGGATAAATCATCCTTTGAGCTTGTGCGAGGCGATATCAGAGATCAAGCACTCTTGGAGACTCTTTTTGCGAAACTCCAAAGATATTCAGGCAATGTCACTATCATACATTTAGCCGCCAAAGCCGGTGTGCGCCCTTCGATCGCGGATGCCCCGCTCTATAGCGATGTCAATATCATAGGAACGCAAAACATTTTTGAAGCGGCGAAAAAATATGGATTTCAAAAGATCATCTACGCTTCAAGCTCATCGGTATATGGCGAAAATACAAAAGTTCCCTTCAGCGAAACCGATCCGGTAGATGCCCCCATCTCCCCCTACGCCATGACGAAGCGATCTTGTGAGCTGCTTGCCTATACCTATCATCATCTCTACGATATGGATATGATCGGATTGCGGTTTTTTACCGTCTATGGTCCGAGACAGCGTCCCGATCTGGCTATCAACAAATTTACGCGAATGATCGATAGGGGTGAGGCGATCCCGTTTTACGGCGACGGATCCACAAGGCGCGATTACACTTACATTGATGATATTATCGACGGGGTGATGCGCGCGGTTGCCTTTATCGAAAAAGAGTCACATATCTACGAGATCATCAATCTGGGCGAATCGCAAACCACGACGCTTCGAGAGCTTGTCGCGTATATCGAAGAGGCGCTTGAGAAAAAAGCGATCATCGACCCCCTGCCCCTGCAGCCCGGAGATGTCCCGCAAACCTATGCCGATATCTCTAAAGCAAAGGCAATGATAGGCTATGCCCCCACGACGCTTGTCAAAGAGGGAATCGCTCAGTTTGTCTCTTGGTATAAAAAGCAGGATGCCCGACTATGAGGAGTATCGTTATTCCGGATAGCTGGTACAAATCCGCCATTTGGATCAGCTTGGCGGCACTGTTGAGCTATCTATTTTTTGATCTTTTGATATTTGAACTCTTCCTGCCGTATCGCAGGGATGCTCTCGTCTATCCCATGGAGCTTTTGACCTCTTTGGGGGATTCTGCTTGGTATATCATAGGTTCGATTCTTTTGTATCTGCTTTTTAGAAGGTGCGCGCCACTCCTCTCCAAAGCATCACTCTTTCTTCTCTCTTCCGTACTCCTCTCGGGACTTCTTGTCAATATCGTCAAAGTAATTTTTGGACGCGCGCGACCGCAAATCTATGCTGATGAGCATCTTTATGGATTTTTTTGGTTTGAGACGGATGTGCTTTATCGCTCTTTTCCCTCCGGGCACGCTGCTACAGCTATGGGGGTTTGGCTCGCTTTTGCCCTCTTTTTTCCCAAATACCGACTCAGACTCATCGGGCTGGGTATCGCTATTAGTTTGAGCCGTGTAGTGCTGACGCAGCACTACCTAAGCGATGTCTTGATCGGAGGGTGGATCGGAGCAGTGACGACACTGGCGCTTTATGGACTCTTTTATCCAAAGGAGTCTTATGCAAAGAGCTAAGAGCGGGCAAGAGGTCACGATACCCCTATTGATCCTCTTTGTCGGGATATTTTTTGGTTTCTATTTCAACCTCGGAGGTGTTCCCCTCTTTGATCTTGATGAGGGGGCTTTCGGTGAAGCGACGAGGGAGATGGTGGCAAGCGGCAACTACCTCACCACCTATCTCAACGGTGAATTGCGATTTGACAAGCCCATCCTTATCTATTGGCTTCAAGCGCTGAGTCTCACCCTTTTTGGGCATAACGAGTTTGCTTTGCGTCTCCCCTCCTCATTGGCGGCTACGCTTTGGGTTTTTCTCCTCTATCGATTTGCGGGTCGTTACTTTTCGCAGCAAAGCGCCTTGATGGCTGCCTTTATGATGAGTACTTCGCTTCAGATAGGGGTCATAGCCAAAGCCGCCATCGCTGATTCGCTGCTCAATCTCCTGATAGCCGCCACTATGTTTCTCCTGTATGAACAGACACTCAAGCCAAAAAGATCGACCCTTTACGGTATCTATATTCTCATAGCTTTAGGTGCGCTCACCAAAGGACCTGTGGCTATCATGATCCCGCTTGTTGTGAGCTTTCTCTTTCTGGTCTCTACGGGCAGATTCAAACTGTGGATCGATATGGTTTTTGATTTGAGAGGTATCGCGCTCTTTATATTAGTCGCGGCGCCTTGGTATATCCTCGAATACCTCGATCAGGGGCAGAAATTTATCGACGGCTTCTTTTTCAAACACAATCTCAACCGCTTCAACACCTCTTTTGAAGGGCATAGCGGCTCACTTTTGTATTATATTCCTGTGCTTTTGGCAGGGATGCTCCCTTATACTACACTTTTGGTGCGCGCTTTTGTGGATATAAAGCAAAATTTTTCTGATGACTTGATGCGCTTTTTGCTTATCTGGGCGCTTTTTGTCTTGCTCTTTTTCTCTTTTTCCGGCACCAAACTCCCGCACTATGTCATCTACGGCTATACGCCGCTCTTTATCTTGATGGCATTGGTGATACCGCAGATCAAATCGGACAAAACTCTTTTGCTCCCGCCATTGTTTCTCTTTGTGCTGCTCTTTGTGCTGCCGCTTCTTTTGCCTTTCATTGGGCCAACCATAAAGCACCCCTTTACGCGTCTCATGCTCGAAGATGCATCGAGTGAATTCGGGTGGCAGTGGTATCTCTTTTTTGCTTCTTTGACCATTCTGACACTCTGGCTGATGCGCACGCGCACTCTAGGTCGCAATAGCAAACTGATCGCGATCGGACTGGCTACGGTATTTGCGATGAGCTCCCAAGTTTTCCCTACTTATGCCGCCATAGCGCAAGCACCCATCAAGGAGGCTGCCCTGCTTGCCAAGAGCGAAGGAGTGAGCGTGCACCTCTGGAAGCTCAATACGCCGAGTTTTATCTTTTATAGAGAGATGATCGTTTCGCGAGAGAAACCCGACTCCGGAGAGGTTGTCTTGACACGCAAAAACCACCTTGTAGAGCTAGGCAACACTACTATCTTGTATGAAAAACATGGTATTATCCTCGCCGAAGTAAAATAGTTGCAAAACCCGTCGTCTTCGTGCTTGACCACCTCCGTCGTCCTCGTGCTTGACACGGGGATCCATTGTTACCGGTGGATTGCTGTAAAGGCAGGAATGACGGGGATTTGTCATCGCGAGCGAAGTGCGGCAAATTAGTTTTGAAGCGCATACAAACAAAAAGGAGCAAGCCTGATGAAATTATCTGTCGTCATTCCGGTCATGAATGAAGAGGAGAGTATCAAGCCCCTCCTTGAAAGCATCTATAGCGCCCTTGATGATATTTTTGAATATGAAGTTATCCTTGTAGATGACGGCTCTGGCGATACGACTGTAGCGATGGTAGAGAAGTGGGGAAGAGAAAATACCAAAGTGCTTGTCTTCAATCGCAATTACGGTCAGACAACTGCTATGGCAGCGGGTATAGAGGCAGCCGGAGGCGAACTTATCGCTACTCTCGACGGCGATATGCAAAATGACCCGCGTGATATCCCTGCCATGGTCGCCAAGCTTGAATCAGAGGGTTGGGATGTAGTTGCCGGCAGACGCCTCAAGCGGCAAGACGGGATGCTGCTGCGCAAAATCCCAAGCAAAATAGCCAATGCCATTATCCGCAACTCTACAGGAGTGCATATCAGCGATTATGGCTGTACCCTAAAGGTTTTTACGAGCGATGTCGCCAAGCACTTGGAGCTTTATGGCGAACTCCACCGCTTCATACCGGTACTAGCCAAGATCTACGGCGCCAAGATCACTGAGATGGATGTGCGCCACCATGCCCGCACATTTGGCAGTTCCAAATATGGCATAGGCCGCACTACACGGGTGGTAAGCGACCTGCTTTTGATGCTCTTTTTGCAAAAATACCGTCTCAATCCGATGCATCTTTTTGGGACACTCGGGCTTATCACACTTGTTCCCGGAGTTTTGATCAATCTCTATCTGCTTTTGCTCAAAATGACCGGACATGACATCGGGCACAGACCGCTCTTGACACTGGGTGTTGTCCTGCTCTTGGCGGGTATTCAGCTCATTACGACCGGATTTATCGCTGAACTCATCATGCGCACCTACTACCAATCCCAAAAGAAAACCCCCTACACGATCAAAGAGGTACTTGTTGGAACAGCTAACAAAGAGCGCTCCTAAAAAGCTGCGGCAACTCCTCAAGCTCTCGATTTCACTCGGAGCTATTTTCTACCTCTTCTCCAATATTGATAGAGATGTTCTTTTTGTGATCTTGAAAAAAACCGATTTGTGGTGGCTGTTTTGGGCATTTATCGCCTTCAATCTCTCCAAAATCGTCAGCGCTATCCGTCTCAATTACTATTTCAGATCCATCGGTATCGCACTGAGCGAATGGCGCAATCTTCAACTCTACTATCTTGGGATGTTCTATAACCTCTTTTTGCCCGGAGGCATCAGCGGTGACGGTTACAAAATCTATCTTTTGGCGAAGCGTCACGGCAGAAATTACAAAAAACTCCTCCAAGCCACACTGCTCGATCGCATCAGCGGACTTGCTGCCTTGTTTGTTCTAGGAGGCATGCTTTATGCCGTGAGTCGATTTGCATCTCTCTCGACCATTTTTCAGATATTGGCTCTTTCGGGAGCGGTTCTTGCTATCCCTGTCAATTATCTCATTACAAAAAGATTTTTTGCCGATTATCTTGCGATATTTCTCCCGACTACCCTCTATGCGTTTGGCGTACAGCTTTTGCAGCTTCTATGCGCTCTTTTTCTTATTTGGGCTATAAATGCGCCTCCATCTATGACGGTCGAATATCTCGCTCTTTTTCTTATCTCTTCGGTGGTTGCTATTTTGCCGATCAGTATCGGGGGTATCGGAGTGAGGGAGCTCACATTTTTGTATGGGTTTGGACTCATCGGGGGCGATACGACATCAGCGGTAGCCTTTTCGCTGCTCTTTTTTCTGATCACCGTCCTCTCATCACTCTTGGGTCTTTTCGTCAAGAGCGATTTTCATCCAAATCATTAGAGACGCTCTTTTTCTGGTATCACTTTACCAAAGAAATATTGAAGCTATGCTACAATGGGAAAATTTTTCAAAAGGGTGCAGATGCGAGCGCAAAAAGAGTTGTTTCTAGCAGGAGTATTGATCTTCTATAGCGGGTGTGCGTCCAAAAGCGAGAAACGGCTTGAGCAATCTTTCAGTGAAAATGTACTCACAAGCGGTGTGAAGATGCAAAAGACCCAAAAGGTCGAACTCACCCAAGATAAAGAGGTGAAGGTGATGGTGACTGCCACCTATCTCAATCCCGAAGAGTCGTTTGTTGATGAGCGTTGGAGGGTAAATGAAAAGTTTATTATAGGACTTTATGAGGTAGGTCATTCAGCCGGTACTTTGGAGCTTATGGGCGCAGATCAAAACCTCACGATCAATTTGAAATTTCCTCCGGAGGATGAAGTGAAAGAGAAAGAGCAAAAGGCATTTGTTGCCAAGGGAGGCGCAAGAGCCCCGATTGTGGTCAAAAAACTCTCTCAAGCCGACCCGCTTTTAGCCAATATCCCTCTTGTGAACAATTGGAATACCTATTTTTATGTGGAGTTCCCGCACTCACCCAAAAATAACTTTTCTCTGAGCTACCAAAACAAAATATATGGCATAGAGTCTCAGACAGACGGGAATGCTACCTACAAAAAATATCAGCTAAATTTTACCAAACAAGCCAAGTATATCACGAGCGGAACAAAGCTTTTTTAGAGTCCTCTTGAGATTTATTGGCGAAACTTATCTGTCTGTGAAGGGTTCGATAGTTCATTGAGATACGATGAGATTCGTGCCGAACCGCCGAGGTGATTGAGGTAGATGACATAATTGACAAGTACTTTTTTGCCATAATCTCTCGCTTCATCGTTGCTGATCTTTTCTATGCTCATGAAGGGTTCATACGCCCCGCCTCTAAAGTAATCATTTCGCTGTATCAATCTTTTGGTAAATCCTATCCCTGCGTTGTAGGCGTAGGCGACAAAAAGCGGATTGTAGAGATATGAGTTGAGATAGTTGAGATGCTGGTTGGCATAGACGATCGCCTTGCGCGGATTGAACATTTCATCCAAATCTATCCGCTCTCCGCGCTGCCCTGCGATATGTTCGACCAAAAAGGGCATTATCTGCATCATGCCTAGAGCAAACGAACGAGAGACGGATGCCGGCACAAAGCGGCTCTCCTGCCTAGCGATCGCATAGATGAGCGCTTGCCGCTCTTTTGGAAGATTGGAGAGAAGATCACGATAGGGCATCGGGTAGTAGATATTTCTCTCTTTGGAGGCTTTGCTTTTGATATAGCTATATACCCCTACCGACTCTTGTGAGTTGTACTGCTCGGCAAAACTCTCAAGATCATGGTTGCCGCTTTTGACTTTATTTTTGATGTGCGCCCAGTGGATGGGGTTTTGATCATCATAATGGCTTATTTCGCTTTTGAAAGGCTTGGGAATGATAGTTCTAGGGTACTTCAGGTGCATCGAATCTCTCGCTACAAGCGTATAGAGATTGACATCCCAGCTTTTTAGGACAAGGTCGAGGTAATTTCTGCTCTTGGTGACGAGATAGAGCCAGTATGCCGCCTGATCAGCTTCGGATTGCTTGTTTGCCGAGAGTCTCGCTTTTTCGAAGTAAACCAAAGCGACATCCTTATCCCCATCTTGGAGTGAGCGCAAGCCTGTTTTGAAGTTTTTTTGAAATGATGCTTTGGTGATCCAAGCGTTGCGCTCCTCCGGTGTTGTAACTTTACAGTTAGGATCGGAGGGGGGGCATGGGGCTGTTCGTCCTGTTTTTGCCCGATAGGATGAGCGGAGTTTGTCATTGAGATTGTTTACCTCACTGATGATCCGATCGGCTTGTGCGGCAGTGCAATTGCCTTGACAGAGAAAACGCCAAATATAGTAATCCTTCTCAACGCTTCTTGGCATCAAGTGCACCTCGCCGAAAGTCAATGATCGTGCTTCGCCCGCTATTGTGAAAAAGAGAAGCATAAGAAGTATAAAGAATTTTTTCATAGTTTTATCCAAAAGAGAGTTTCATGATGAAGGTATCGAGGAATTTGAGTCCCAAGAGCAGAACGATAGGGGAAAAATCCATGCCGGAACTCATCACGAAGGGCATCTTCTTTTTGATGAGATCCAATGGCGGCTGCGTCAGTTGATCGATAACCTGAAGTATCTGTCTTGCTATCTGGTGAGATGGGTTGGGTCTGATATAGCTGAGTACAACTGAGATAATGATGATCCAAATGTATATCTCGATCACCGTATGCAGCAGCTCTACAAGCGCGAAGATAAGGGCATTCATGAGGCGATCTCCAAAATATAAGATTTGATGTATGGATAGATATCGGCAAGTTCAGGACCATGTTCCGCACCGGTCAGCAGCAGACGCAACGGCTTGAAGAAAGCTTTTCCTTTGAGTGTGCTCTCTTTGGAGAGATGCTCTTTGAACTGCTCAAAGTCCATGATCATCGGAGCATCGTATATCACTTTTTGCAATATTCTCATCTGTTCGCCCCACTCGCAGTCGAAATTTTTGGGACGGAAAATAGCTTGAACTTTGGTTTCAAGTTCACCTAGAGTGCTTGCCTCCTCCAGATATATCTTAGCAAGCAGCCCGATATCGGCATCGGCGAACCCAAAGAGTGTCGAGAGTCTTCTGGCATCCATGCGTCTGAGATGCTCTCGGTTGACAAACCGCAGCTTATCGATATCAAATTTGGCAGCGCTCTTGGAGATGGATGCAAGATCAAACCACTCGATAGCTTCAGGGAGAGTGAATATCTCATGAGGTGTTTTGTTGCCAAGAAGCAAAAGATAATTGGCGATCGCATCGGGGATAAAGCCCTCCAAAAAGAGCCATTTCACCGAGCTGGCATCGTCTCGTTTGCTCATCTTTTTGCCTTCGGTGTTGAGGATGATCGGCAGGTGCGCATACTGTGTTTCGGCACTATAGCCCAAGAGATTTTTGATATGTATCTGCTTGGGAGTGTTGCTGAGATGGTCTTCGCCTCGTATGATACAGTCGATACCCGTGAGCATATCATCACAGGCGCAGGCGAAGTTGTAAGTCGGAGTGCCGTCAGCTCTGAGGATCACGAAACTATCCACCTCGTTTGGAGCTGTGACTATCTCCCCTTTGATGATATCTTTGTGCAAAATAGCCATTTCCGGTTTGCGCAGTCGGATCACAAAAGGGATATTCTCCTCTTTGAGCCGTGCCAAATCACCACTCTTCATCGCTTCACATCGCCCGCTATAGCGATAAGCGATCTTCGCAGCTTTCGCTTCCTCTCTGTCGGTCTCCAGCTCTTCAGGCGTACAGGTGCAGACGAAGGCTTTCCCCTCTTCAAGAAGCCTGATCGCTAGGGTTTGATGAATGTGCAGGTTTTCACTTTGATAGAAGAGTTGATCGTGTCCGAGCGCAAACTTCTCTAAGATTTGGAGGATTTCACTATCTTTCCCCTCTATATTGCGCTCTTTGTCAGTATCCTCGATACGAACGATAAACTGCTCATTTTTCTGCTTGGCGACGACATAATTGAAGATCGCGACACGCAGATTGCCTATGTGCATATCCCCTGTCGGTGAAGGCGCAAATCGTAACATTTTTCACTCCATCGTGAGAGATTTATTTCGGGTAAGTATTATAGGATTTATTTCTAAAAATAAGGGTGAGAGTGCCTCAAAATCACATCTATTTAGGGTGCCGTACTCTACTCACGGCAACCAACCCATTCTCCTCGGGTTTGACTAGGCAGATGAATGACTTTATGTTAAGATTTTACAATTATACTTTATTGATTAAAGAATGCGAGGATTGGCTATTGAAAATCAACATAATCATCATAGACAAAAAAGGGAAAGATGCACTCTATGCCCCGCTGATCGAGCATTACAAAAAACTGGCAAACTCTTTTGCGGATATTCAAATCATTGAACTCTTCGACAAAGAGATCGCAAAAGCACAAGATATCTCACCGGGCGCTGCACAATCAAGCTATACCAAAGCATTTGAAAAATATTTATCAAGTGGTCATAATATCGCATTGGATCCATCCTCAAAAGAGGTTGATAGTTTTGAATTTGCAAATCTTCTTAAGGATAGAGGAGTGGTAAACTTCTATATAGGCGGTGCATTCGGACTTGAAGAGAATTTTTTATCGCAATGTAATAATTCAATATCATTTGGTAAAATTACGCTTTCACATAAATTGGTGAAGGTGGTGCTGATGGAGCAAATCTTTAGAGGTTTGGCGATCAATCACAACCACCCCTACCATAAATAAAACCCTTGAAAGACGAGAAAATGCTTAGCAAATCAGAGATAGAGAACTTCAAAATTCAACTCCAGGAGAGAAAGCTTCAGATAGAGAAAAATCTTAACGGAACGGTACTCGAACTCAATGATATCAGAGACCTTGAGCTCAAAGACGAGGGTGATTATGCTGCCGCTTCGGCTGAAACTGCCGTCGATAGCGCTATTTTGCAGCAACAGCGCAAAGAATTAGCAGAAATTGAACTTGCATTGGATAAAATCAAAAAAGGTATTTACGGAATCTGTGAAATGTGCGAAGAGCCTATCAGTCTTGCGAGATTGAGAGTGAAGAATTTCGCTCGTTTTTGTATTGTTTGTCGAGAGATAAATGAAAAAGGTCATAAAGGATAATTTTCCATGAGAATCGGTCTCTATCTCATTTTTGCGATGATTTTTACGGCTTTGGTGGGTGCGTTTGTCTATACGCTTCAACTCGGAGATTACTCACATAGTTTATTGGGGATCAGTCTCAATCTGCCGGTATTTGTCTGGGTTACCTTACCGGTACTATTGTTGATGATATTTTCTGTATTGCACATGGCATACTACGGTACCGTCAATTTCTTTGCCAGAAAAAGATGGGAAAAGGATGCCGCGACATTTCAGGATGCTCTGTATTGGTCCCTTCTGAAAGAACCCAAAGAGCACAAATATTCTATCAAGCAGATAGGAGACGGCGCCAAACTTCTCGCAAATTCCACGATCGATGTTGCCGGAAATGCGGATGGCATTTCGGACAAATTCAGATCAGTTATCGGGCTGATCCAAGATGTCAATCGGGGTGAATATGTCAATCTCAAAGAGAAAAAGTTAGCAAATAAACTCTCAAAAGAGAACCCCATCCTGATAAAAAATAATATCAATCGCCTGAGTGCAGATCCAAAGTTTGTCGAAGAGGTACTTCAGTCAACCGCTGCTTACAACAAAGAGACCATCGCCAAGGCATTGGAGATTTTTGCCCAAAACGAAACCTTCTTTAAGGCGAAGAAATATGCCAAACTCTTTGATGTGGAGAATTTCTTTGTGCTTTTGGAGAGAGCTGCTGCGAGCAAAGAGGATATCGGCATGAATGAGGAGATGATCAAAACTTTCGTTACCGAGTTGCCGTTTCGATGCAGGGAGTATATGCATCTTGCCAAAGTCTGCCTCCAGAAGTTCACTCCCGATTCCAATCTCGAAATGTTCAAAGGGTTTCGCAAAATTGACGAAGATGCCAATCAAGCCTATCTCTACTTGCTTTTTGAATATGAAATGCTCGATGCGATAGAAGAGTTTTTGAATGATTTCAGCGTGAATGAGTTTGTGCGTTTCAGAGCGCTCTTTATGATCAAAAAATCAAATCACAAATATAATATTGAAAGCATGGTAAGTTCCTACGCAGTCTGCGATGAAAATTGACTTCTCTGCCCCTCTGTATGTTTTAGCTCCTCTGGCGGGCTATACAGACCTTCCCTTCCGCAGTGTTGTCAAGAAGTTTGGCGTCGATCTGACGGTCAGTGAAATGCTCAGCTCCAATGCCTTGGCGTATGGAAGCGAAAAGACACTCAAAATGCTTGCCAAAAGCCCTCTTGAAGAGCCCTATTCTATCCAGATAGCCGGCTCAGATACAGAGGTCATCCGCCGGGCCGTTGAACTTATCAATGAACAAGAGGGCATCAGCGCGATAGATCTCAATTGCGGCTGTCCTGTCCCCAAGATCGTCAACAATCTCTCAGGAAGCTCCCTTTTGACTGATCTGCCCAAGATGGGAAGAGCTGTCGAAACGATCAAAAAATACTCCAACAAGCCCTACACTTCCGTCAAGATCAGACTTGGATTTGAGTCCAAAAACCATTTGGAGATCGCTAGGATTTGCCAGGAGAGCGGCGCTGATTTCATCGCGGTTCACGGCCGCACGAGATCAGGCAGATTCAAAGCGCCGGTGGATTATGATGCGATCAGGCAGATCAAAGAGTCGCTCCATATCCCCGTGATCGCCAACGGGGATATCGACTCACCCCAAAAAGCAAAATGGGTCTTGGAGCAGACCGGCGCAGACGGTATCATGGTAGGCAGAGCCGCTGTGGGGCGCCCTTGGATATTTCATCAGATGAGAGAGGGGATCGAGCGTGTCGAGAGCACTCTCATCAAAGCCGTCGTGCTGGAGCATTTCGATCAAATGGTCGCTCATTATGGCGAGTATGGGGTGATTTTGTTTCGAAAACATCTCCACACCTACTCCAAAGTCGGCTATCAAGGCGCTTCGATCTTCCGAGATAGAGTCAATCGCATCACCCTGCCCGACGAGATGCGAGAAGTCATCTGGCAATTCTTTTCGCAGCCGCTTATGAGTGAGTAAGCTCTTCTTGGTAACATGATTTTGTCATTCCTGCGGAGGCAGGAATCCACTGAGATAAATGGATCCCCGTGTCAAGCACGAGGTGAAAAGCGTTTAGCGAACGATAACTGCTTATCGTTTGTAGCTTTGGAACCGAAGCGGTCTTTGTGAAGTGAAGCCGCGTAGGCAGTGATGGGAGCTCCTGTCATTGCGAGCGAAGCGCGGCAATCTCAAGCCGATAGGGTACTGCGTCACGCTCTTTTGAAAATCATATCTTTGACGCCCTTGCCGATGGTTTCGGCGACGACACTGCATTTGACGATAAAGAGATAGAAGATCGGGCGATCGGCTTGGAGATAGAGAGACTCGAAATTGCCCATCCCTTTGGCGAGCACGATATCTGCGCGCTCAAATATCTCCTTAGAGTGAGTATTTGCCTCGGCTAGATCATAACCGGGAGTCTGCACACCCGTATCGACGATATCGGCACAGTGGCTGAGCAGCGCCCCCTCTTTGAGGGTGACATCATTGATGATGGGTGTGCCTCTGACGAAGTAATGCATTTGGATATCATACTCTTTTTTGATCATCTCGATGAGGAGTTTGTCGAAGACATGCTCTCCTGTATTGTCTCCGATCACCACCATCTCTTTGGCTTGCTGCAAAGCTTCAAAAAAGAGAGTTGCATCATCGATGGCGAAGGGTGTCAAAAACTCTTTTTGGATCGTTTGAAGCAGATCAAACTGATTTTGAGCGCCGAAATCGATCACATTGCCGATGACGGAAAGCTTGAGCGCATCATGGATATTGTGTACAAATGAGGTATCCACACTCAGCGCCTCTTGGGTCGCGCGCTCTTTGGATAGGGCGATCGGATCGTCGATGCCTGTGATCTCCGCTATCGCCCCATAAAGTTTTTTGGCGATTTGTGGAGGTGTATAGGAGAGGTCATGTGCTGCAAGCAACTGGGCTGATCTATCAAGAACTCTTTTGGCAGTTGCTTCATCGAGATCGAGAAGCTTTGAAACCTTGAGCGATTGGTTGAGCAGGCAGGTGATACAATCGGGTTTGATAGTCACGGATTATCCTAATGGAGGGTTTGAAAGCGCTATTGTATCACAATGACAGAATTTTCGTCATCCATACTTGATACCAAATCGAGACTTTGCATAACGGATTCTCATATCAAGCTTGAGAAAAACGCACTGCCGTCACTGCGAGCAAAGCGCGGCAGTCTCCGTCTATTTTAGATTGCCGCGTCGTTTCACTCCTCGCAAAGACAACAGTGACATGGGCGCTTCGCTCGCAATGTTCAAGATAGCTTCGTTATAATACAAACAAAAAAGGCATATATGAGACTCGTTGTGGCAATTACAGGAGCTAGCGGTGTGGAGCTCGGTAAAAAGTTTGTGCACTATCTGCCTGCAACAATAGAGGCACATATCGTTGTTTCCGATAATGCCCTAAGGGTCGATAGCTTCGAGAGAGGCGGCGTAACACTCCACCAAAATGACAATATTGCCGCATCGATAGCGTCCGGTTCTTTTGGTGTGGATGCTACGGCGATCATCCCTTGCAGTATGAATACGCTTGCCAAAGTCGCCTGCGGTATCGCGGACAATCTAGCCACAAGGACAGCAGCAGTCGCCATCAAAGAGCACAAAAAACTTCTTCTGGCGCCTCGGGAGATGCCACTCTCCCCGATCGCTTTGGAAAATATGCTCAAGCTCTCACGCCTTGGTGTCATCATAGCCCCTCCGGTAGTGGGGTATTATGCTGATGCGCAAAATATGGAGATGATGGAGAGATTTATCATCGGCAAATGGTATGATGCTTTGGGCATAGAGAATAGTCTCTATGAGCGATGGAAAGGTGGTGAATATGAATTTGAGTGACGCTAGACCTATAAGGCGGGCTATCTACCCAGGGACTTTTGACCCTATCACCAATGGACATTTGGATGTCATCAAACGCGCTTGCAAGATATTTGACGAGATCATCATCGCTGTAGCGCAAAGCAGCGCCAAAAACCCGATGTTCGATCACGCAATGCGAGTGGAGATGGTCAAAGCTGTCACCAAAGAGCAGCCAAAGATCAGAGTGGTCGGGTTTGAAAATCTTTTGGTGCATCTCTCTGATGAGCTGGATGCCGATTTTATCATCCGAGGACTGCGCGCGGTGAGTGATTTTGAATATGAGCTTCAGATGGGATATGCCAATGCCTCGCTCAAAAAAGAGCTTGAGATGATCTACCTCATGCCAAGCTTGGAGCATGCTTTTGTCAGCTCATCGGTGGTGCGTTCTATCTTGCATTTTCAAGGCAAAATCGACCACCTTGTCCCCTCTGTAGCTCACAAAATGATCCAAGAGATGAGAGGCCGATAGAGTATGGTTGTACTTTTCGAGGGGATAGACACCTGCGGCAAAACCACGCAGATAGAGCTCATCAAGGAGCTTCATCCTGAAGTGATCACCACCAAAGAGCCTGGAGGCACGCCCTTTGGCAAAAAAGCAAGAGAGATACTCCTAGGCGATAGACTCTCCTCCAAAAACAGTGAGCTGCTCCTTTTTCTAGCAGACCGTGCCGAACACTACCATGAGGTGATCAAGCCCAACAAAGATCGTCTCATCCTCTCTGACCGCGGTTTCATCTCCGGTATCGGGTATGCGCTTGCCGGCGGGGAGTTTGATTTTGATACTCTGGTGATGCTCAATCGCTTCGCGCTCCAAGGGGATTTTCCGGAAAAAATCATTCTCTTTTTGACCGATCTCGAGACACTCCAAAGACGAATGGGTCAAAAAGAGCCGGATGCGATCGAGATGCGGGGATTGGAGTATCTTTTGGAGGTTCAAGAGCATATGAGGCTGAGCATCCTTCGGCTGGGGATACCGCATCTCTTCGTAGATGCGACCGATGATATCTCCGCGATACACTCCACCATCACACACTACCTAAGGAACTCCCTATGATCAATGCCCTGCGCGGTATGAAAGACCTTGCATTTGAAGAGAGCGAACGATTTGAGTATATCATCGCTACGGCTGCGGCTATCAGCAAAAAGTACGGCTACGGCTATATCGAAACTCCCATCCTTGAAGAGACTCTGCTGTTCAAGCGATCAGTGGGCGAAAGCAGCGATATTGTCGGCAAGGAGATGTACCAGTTCGAGGACAAAGGCGGCAATGATGTCTGCATGCGTCCGGAGGGTACAGCGAGTGTCGTGCGCTCTTTCGTACAGGCAAAACTCGACAGGCAGCCGCTCAAATACAAATTTTATTACCATGGACCGATGTTTCGTTACGAAAGACCTCAAAAGGGGAGACTGAGAGAGTTTCATCAGTTTGGCTGTGAGAGTTTCGGTGAGCCATCCGTCTATGAAGACTTTACCGTCATCACGATGATAAAAGATATTTTCGACGCACTCAAAGTAGGCTTCAGGCTAGAGATCAACTCTCTAGGGTGTCCTGAGTGTATGCCTCCTTATCGCGAGGGATTGGTCGGGTTTCTGACCAACATCAAAGAAGAACTTTGCGAGGACTGCAACCGCCGTATCGACACCAATCCTATCCGGGTGCTTGACTGCAAAAATGAACAATGCCGATCACTCCTAACAGACTCTCCAAAGCTCATAAACCATCTTTGCAGCGGTTGTCAGAGCGATTTCGAGAAGCTCACACAGCTCCTCGATAGCGCCAAAATAGCCTACCAAGTCAATACAAACCTCGTGCGGGGACTCGACTACTACACCAAAACAGCCTTTGAGTTTGTAAGCGACGCTATAGGAAGCCAAAGCGCTATCGCCGGAGGCGGGAGCTATGATAGACTCGTGGAGTTTTTGGACGGCAAACCGACTCCTGCGGTGGGTTTTGCGCTGGGTATCGAACGGATCATGGAACTTGTGCAGATGCCTGAACCCACACGGGAGGGCATTTATCTTGGTGCAATGAGCTCGGAAACTATCGATACGGTCGTCTTGCTTGCGGCACAAAAGCGACAAGAGCAAAAAGTAACTATCGAGTATCTCCCAAAAGGACTCAAAGCCCACCTCAAAAACGCCGACAAAGCAGGAGCGAAGATAGCCGCCATAATCGGCGAAGATGAGTTCGCGAACGGAACGATCTGGGTGAA
>DZAQ01000012.1 GCA_022729615.1 Sulfurovum sp. | reverse complement strand
TATGGATTGGCGTGCTGCGCTATCGAAATGATGGCATCAGGCGCCAGCCGATATGATTTCGACCGAATGGGGGTCATCTTCCGCGCGTCCCCAAGACAATCTGATGTCATGATCCTCGCAGGGACGCTCTCCAAAAAACATTCCGAATTTGCCCGCAGACTCTATGATCAGATGACAGAACCCAAATGGGTCATCTCTATGGGGTCATGCGCCAACACCGGCGGGATGTTCAATACCTACGCGACCGTCCAAGGTGTCGATAGAATTGTGCCGGTAGATATCTATCTGCCCGGCTGTGCACCGCGCCCGGAAACACTGCAATATGCCATGATGATGCTCCAAAAAAAGATACGACGCGAATCTGCCAACATGAACAAGAATACGAAGCAGAGGATAATATAGATGAGAAAATATACACCTAAAGATAATGTTCAAAAAAAATCCTACTACACCGACAGATTTTGGGTAGCTCCTCGTGTGCCTCAAGAGAGAGTAGAAAAAGGGTCGCATTTTGACATGGTTGTCAAAATCTTGAGTGGCAAAACAAAACTCAAAGAGTCGTTTGTACAGCTCGGACAGTTGCGCATTCTCATCGATGCCAAGGAGAACATCCAAGCGCTCACTGCCCTTCGTGACGAGTGTGGGTACAAAATGTGCTCCGAGCTGAGTGCGGTTGATTATCTTGCCAAAGACGGCGAGTTTGAAATATTCTATCAAATGCTCAACCTCGATGAGGCAAAACGAGTTCGCGTGGTTTGCCGCATCAAAGAGGGTGAGGCGATAGAGAGTATCGTTCCGCTTTTCAAAATGGCGAATTTTGCCGAGAGAGAGATATTTGATATGTTTGGCATCGTGGCCAACAATCACCCTTTTATGAAGCGCATCATTATGCCTGACGACTGGGAGGGGCATCCACTGCTCAAAACATACCCGCTTCATGGCGATGAGTTTGCCTCATGGTATGAAGTTGACAAGATATTCGGCAAAGAGTATCGCGATGTCATCGGTCCGGAAAATAGAGATCCGGCGAGAGTTGACCGATACGATTCGCAGCGATTCTCACGCGTAGGATATGAAGTGCCGTTTGGCGAGACTATCGACCCCGAGAACGAGAAAGAAAATCCGATTAGTTATAGTGAGACCATTCTTGTCGATTACAATACCGGTTCCAAAACACTTGAGAAACGAAAGTAGGATGTCTAAATGCAAGTAACCAATAAATTAACCCCATTTTTTGAAAACCTCAATTTTGAGCGTGAAGACAACACAATGGTGATCAACTTCGGACCTCAGCACCCATCAGCGCACGGACAGTTGCGGCTTGTACTTGAGCTCGATGGAGAGCTAGTCGTAAAAGCATATCCTGACATAGGATATCTGCATCGAGGGATCGAAAAAATGGCAGAGAATATGACCTACAACGAATTTCTGCCCACAACAGACCGTCTCGATTATATCGCATCCACTTCCAACAACTACGCCTACGCCTTGAGTGTCGAGAAGCTTATCGGGCTTGAGATTCCACGCCGTGCACAAGTCATCAGAACGATGCTGCTTGAGATCAACCGCATCATCTCTCACCTCTTCTTTATCGCAACCCATGCACTTGATGTAGGAGCGATGTCCATCTTTCTCTACGCCTTCAGGGAGCGGGAGTTTGCGATGGATTTGATGGAGGATTATTGCGGTGCGAGGCTGACGCACTCTGCGGTAAGAATAGGCGGAGTTCCCCTCGACCTTCCAAAGGGATGGCTGGAAAATCTTGCGGCTTTCATCGCCAAAATACCCGAAGAGGTCCAAACCTATGAAGATCTCTTGACTCAAAACCGTATCTGGAAGATGCGATTGGAAAATGTAGGGGTTATTTCACCCGAGGATGCACTCTCTTGGGGCTGTACGGGTCCTATGCTGCGAGGTTCCGGTATCAAATATGATATCCGCAAAGAGGAGCCTTATGAGCTCTACAGCGAGTTGGATTTCGATATTCCCGTATCTGACCGCTGCGATAGCTATGGGCGATATCAGCTCTATATGGAAGAGATGCGGCAATCAGCAAAAATCCTCCACCAGCTCATCCCGATGTATGCCAAAACCGAGCCGCAGCTCATGGCGCATGCACCGCAATATATCTCAGCTCCAAAAGAGGAGATAATGACGCAAAACTATGCTTTGATGCAGCATTTTGTACTCGTCACACAAGGGATGCGTCCCCCGGTTGGTGAGGCATATGTGCCTACAGAGTCTCCAAAAGGAGAGCTTGGATTTTATATCAAGTCCGAAGGAGAACCCTATGCATATCGTCTCAAATGCAGAGCGCCCAGCTTTTTCCATGCCGGTTTGCTTCAGAAAATTTTAGTTGGTACATACTTGGCGGATGTTGTTACGATCATTGGAAATACCAATATCGTATTTGGCGAAATTGATCGATAGGGAGTCACAATGAAAAGATATGATTTAAGACATCTTCACGATGATTTCTATGGCAGAATGGAAGAGCTTATCAATACGGGATTGCAAACCAATGAAGTAGGGATTTTTCTTTTTGAAGTCGGAGATTTTACCTCTATCCAAAAGAGTGCGGATAGAGTAAAATCACTGGGGCATGAACTCATGAACTCCCTCAAATTCAATGAAGTTGACTGGACGATCGTCGTCAAAAAACTTGACGAAGAGACAAGAAAAGCAAGGATCAAGAGTCCAGTGATTCAGGATATCGTCGAGCCTGAGAGCGCGGAAGAGAAGGCACAATAATGTCTGCCGTTCTCTTCTCGACTTGGAAAGATGAGTTTATCGACAATCGCGGTAAACCCTCCGAAGAGTGGAGTGCGTCAGCATTTAATTTACCGGCGGATTATACGGCAGATACGCGCTCCAAGGCATTCATAGGATGGGATGGGGTTGCTATATTTGAAGAGGGTATTGACGCCATTAGGCTCGCTTGTGAGTACGCGGCACAGTATCAAGTCTATTCTGAGGCGTGCGGCAGATGCGCACCCGGCAGATGGGGCGGAAGGATCCTCTATGACCTTCTCGACAAAATAGCGCGCGGCGAGGGAAGCTACGCCGATATCGAACACCTCAAAGAGGTGAGCGAAACGATGATGCTGACTTCAAAATGTGAAATAGGTCGTACCGTACCCAAGCCGATATTGGATCTGATGGAGCACTATAAAGAGCAGTTTGACAGCGCGATAGTCAATCAAACACCATCCAAACACTACAACGAAGAGATACACTATATCGCCAAAGTCACTGCTCCCTGCACGGATGCATGTCCTGCGCATGTGGATATTCCGGCATACATTGAGGGTGTTCGCGATATGGTGTTTACCGAATCACTCGCTGCCACAAGACAGACTATGCCTCTTGCGCACACCTGCGGTCGCGTCTGTCCCCACCCATGCGAAGATGCCTGCAGAAGAACCAATCTGGATGAGCCTATCTCCATAATGGAGCTCAAGAGAATGGGCGCTGACTACGAAACAGACCACCAGCTCCCTTGGCAGCACCCTGCTCCGCCAAAGCCTCTGAAAAATGACGGCAAAAAGGTAGCCATTGTGGGTGCCGGTCCTGCCGGACTTACCGCAGCCTACTATCTGGCGCTTGAGGGCATCAAGGTCGATATTTTCGAAGAGTTGCCGGTTCTTGGCGGCGAAGTGGCCGTAGGTGTGCCCGAATACCGAATGCCGATCGACAAATACAACAAAGATATCGAACTTGTCACCTCCATGGAGGCGGTAGATGTCTATACAAATCACCGTGTTGACTCCAAAAGACTTGAGGAGCTGGATGCCGAGTATGACGCTACTCTGCTTGCTTTTGGCGCAAGACTCTCCAAAAAAGTCTATGCAGAAAATGAACGCACTGACATGAAGGGGTATTGGGGGGCGATCGGTATGCTTGACAAGGTCAATCTTTGGACAAAATACGGTATCGGATCCCCTGCCTCGAATGAGCTCAAAGACAAGGTAGTCGTTTGCGTCGGCGGCGGCTTCACCTCTATGGATGTCGTGCGCTGCTCCATCCGTGAAGGGGCAAAAAAAGTTATCATGATCTATCGCAGAGATGAAAAAACCATCATCTCCAACACAACCTACGAAGAGTATCACGAGGCTGTCGAAGAGGGAGTTGAGTTTATCTTTCACTCTGCTGTAGAGAAGATCATCGACGAAGAGAATCAACTTACAAAACTGATAGTCAACCGCTTTGAACTCGTGCCTGATCCAAAGGGAGGAAGAGCGCAGCTGGTAAAAATCGAAGACGGGGATTTGGAGATCGAATGCGACTATCTCATCCCGGCAGTATCTCAAGCCGCTGACTTGCAGCTCATGCCCAAAGAGTGGAATGTGGAGCTCACTTCATGGAATACGCTCTTGACAAACGGCAAAGACTACATGACAAACCGCCCCGGTCTTTTCGCGGCAGGTGACTGCGAATATGGTCCGATGACCATCGTCAATGCAGTCGGTCAAGCAAAACGGGCAGCTTCGGTCATCAGCCGCTATATCTATGAGGGCAAAGTCTCATTGACCGATGATGAGATCATGGAAGATCATTTGGGCAAGATCAAAGTCTATGACAAAAAAGAGAAGGTCACCGGCTGGATGCCCGGTATCCCTCGTATTGTAAGCGAAAAGCTCGGAGTAGAAGAGCGCAGCACAAACAACTTAGAGGTAAATCTAGGATTTACCGGAGAAGAAGCAATCGCAGAAGCGGAACGCTGTATGCGATGCTACTACATCTCAATGGTGGCGGTATAGCGATGACATCACGCGTAACGAAAAAAAAGTTGATCAAAGTCACAATTGACGGCAAAACCTGCAAAGGGGAATTTGGGGATACGATTCTCAAAATAGCAAGAGCTCATAATATCTATATTCCTACGATGTGCTATCTCACAAAAGTAGAGCCCATCGCCTCTTGCCGAATGTGTGTTGTCAATGTCGAAGGGGTGGAGGGGATGATCCTCTCTTGCCAAGAGAAGGCCGTGGACGGTGCCGTCATCACGACTAACAATGACGAAATCTTCAAGCAGCGGCAAAACATCATGAAGCTCTACGATGTCAATCACCCGCTTGAATGCGGCGTTTGCGACAAGAGCGGCGAGTGCGACCTTCAAAACAAAACTATGGAATTTGAAGTCTCCGCGCAAAGCTTCACCACAAAAGACCGGCATAGACCTGTAGAAAATTGGGGTTTTATCTCTTACGACCCCACCTTGTGCATCATGTGCGAAAAGTGTGTCCGCGTCTGTACAGAGATCATCGGAGATGAGGCGCTTGCTATATCTGCGGGAGGGTACAACTCTACTATCATAAATACAAAACCCAATGGCGAGTGCAGTGAGTGCGGTGAATGCATGGCGGTTTGTCCTGTCGGCGCACTTGTGAGCAGTGATTTCAAATATAGCACAAATGCTTGGGAGCTTACACAGATTCCAGCCTCTTGCAGCCATTGCAGCGCCGTATGCGAAATGAACTATGAAGTCAAGCAGAAATCTATCTCCAATCCTACAGAAGCAATATTTAGAGTGACAAACAACTTCGAATTCTCTTCGCTCTGTGGTGCCGGTCGCTTTGGGTATGACTTTGAAAATTCCAATATTTCAAAAGACGCTCAGGCATTTTCCAAAGCGCAAGATGCCTTCAAAGGGGCACAAACCATCCGCTTTAGTGCCACCATCTCCAACGAAGAGGCGCTTATGCTCCAAAAACTCAAAGAGCGCAGAGGTATCCAACTCGTCTGTGACGAGGCGTATGGGTATCAATCTTTCCTCAATGCCTTCTCTTCGATCACAGGAGAGTCGCTTTATAGCAGCAATTTGGGCAAATTGAGCAAATCTAGAGGAATTATCATCTTTGGAGCACGCATCAATGACGATGCGCCGATGGTAAAATATCATATCAATATGGCGAGCAAGCACCATAGAGCAAGAGTCGCCTATATGCATCCGATAGAGGACGGTTCTATTCAAAATATTATCACCCAATTCATCAAGTACGAAGTGGGGAGCGAAGAGGGGGCAGCGGCACTCTTGGCGCATACACTGTTAGATGAGAAAAAAGTGCCGAAAAAGATCAGAGCCTATCTTGACGATCTTGACATAGGACACCTCAGCGCCGAGAGCAATATCGGCGAGGAGGAGCTTTCGCAACTCAAGAGATCACTCCTGAAGAAAGCCGGCTTTACTTTGGTGGTCGGCGCAGAT
This sequence comes from Sulfurovum sp., assembly GCA_022729615.1. GTDB lineage: Bacteria > Campylobacterota > Campylobacteria > Campylobacterales > Sulfurovaceae > SZUA-451. The sequence goes on along the minus strand of DZAQ01000012.1, from coordinate 14,384 downwards.
CTCTACAATCATCCCAAAGCTGCCAATATCGCCAAGCTTTTGGGAATCATAGAGCTCTATAGCGACTTCGAGCTTCTTCTTGTGCCGCCTGCGACAAACGCATTGGGGGTCGCGCTCATTTGTGATCTCGATAAAGAGGCATCAGGCTTCACGGTCGGCTATAACGCACAGGGTGACTTTACACTTAGCGCACTGGGCGGAGGCGATCTTGATATGCCTGCGATGAACCAGCAAGAAGGCACCTTCACTTCGCTCAACAAGCAAGTAGTGCCGACCAATGCCGCCCTGCCTTATGGCGGCTATGTTCTCAACGACATCATAAGCGCTTTAGGGCATAGAAGCGAGCATACGATCGACTATACCAAACAGCTCCCGACCGGCAAGGGATACAGCACAATTGATTTTGATAGTTTGCCAAACTATTACGAGATCACAGGAGCGGAGCACAGAGGATATCATCTTGCGAGCCAAGTATGCGAAAAGAGCGGGTTCATTGAGCCGGTTTCGGCTTTGCCCACTTATGATGGTATTGTACTCTATCAATGCAATGAAGGGAATCAATTTTCACCATTTACCTACAAAACAAAACAGCTCAATAGCTTGCCGCAACTCAAGGGCTCGCAACAATTTGCAGCAATATCCAAGCTCAAAGAGGGAGAGAGGGTCAGATTTGCACTGCAAGACATAGAGTATCTAAGAGTGTTTACCATCGACACATCTATGAAAGGAACAGTAGCGATAAATCCGACTTACGACATGGGATTAAGTGCTGCTTCGGTATCCTATTATAGATTTTTCCAACCCAAATTTGAAATAATGGACGGTAACAATGAGTAATGATATTACGATGAAAATTGATGGTATAGAGTGTGTTGCCGCAGAGGGTGAATATATCCTCAATGTTGCGCGGGCAAATAATATATTTATTCCTGCTATCTGTTATCTCACGCGCTGCTCACCGACGCTTGCGTGCAGAATTTGCCTTGTTGAAGCAGATGGCAAGCGTGTCTATTCGTGTAACACAAAAGTCAAAGAGGGGATGGAGGTTACGGTAACCAACCAAGAGATTCTCGAAGAGCGCCGTGCTATTATGGAAGTGTATGATGTCAATCACCCGCTTCAATGCGGCGTTTGTGATCAAAGCGGAGAGTGCGAACTCCAAAACTACACACTCGAAATAGGCGTTGATTCTCAAACCTACTCGATTCCTGATACAAAACGAGAGGCAGCCAATTGGAGCTCCGTACTGCATTACGATCCGGGTCTTTGTATCGTATGTGAGCGATGCGTCACAGTCTGCAAAGATATGATCGGTGATTCTGCACTTAAAACCGGACCGCGCGGCGGCGAAGGGATCAACAAAGACGCCAAAGATACGATGCCCAAAGATGCCTACGCGATGTGGAATAAATTGCAAAAATCAGTTATTGTTCCTAGCAACGGGACAGGGGAAACAAACTGTAGCGATTGCGGCGAATGTATCGCGGTTTGCCCTGTCGGTGCGCTCGTAAGCCGAGATTTTGTCTATCAAAGCAATGCATGGGAGCTCAAAAGAGTACCGGCAACATGCGCACACTGCAGCAGCGGATGTCAAATCTATTATGAAACAAAACACACCTCGATAGGCGACACAAGTGAAAAAATTTACCGTGTCACCAACGAGTGGAATTATGTCTCTTTGTGCGGAGCGGGTCGTTTTGGATATGATTTTGAAAATAGAGCGGAAGGCAAAAACAAAGAGGCGTTTGACAAGGCGGTTGAAGCGCTCCAAAAAGCAGATTCTATCCGCTTCAACTCTGTCATCACCAACGAAGAGGCATTGATGCTCCAAACGCTCAAAGAGAAGTTTGGCACAAAACTCGTCAATCCGGACGCCTTTGCGTTCCAAAAATTCCTCAAAGCATACAGCCGCTCATCCGGGAAAACACTCTACGGAAGCGATTTCAAAGAGATCATGAAGAGCGATTTTGTCATCAGCGTAGGGTGCGCGCTCCATAACGACAACCCAAATGCACGCTATGCATTCAACAATATCCAAAAGATGAACAAAGGCGCCGGACTCTATTTCCATCCTGTAGCAGATCCATTGATCGCCTCACTCGGAAAGAGCGTTGAGTGCTTTACACACAAACCGGGACTCGAAGAGGCGGCGCTCTATCTCGTGCTTGATCTCTTCGCCAAACGAGAGAGGCTCCCGCAAGATACGATCGACTATCTTGACTCTTTCCACTCCAAAATAACCAAAACAGTTCAAGAAAAAGTCATGGAGGATGTGACCGAAACTGTCACGGATGCCAAAACCGGAGAGTCCAAAGAGGTTACCAAAAAAGTGCCGAAAACTATCGAAAAAGAGATAGTAGTCGATGAGAATAGACTCGCTCTGCTGCTTGGCGGCAAAGGTGATTTTGCAGAGACATTCCAAGATATGATGAAGAAAAAAGAGCGCTTCTCACTCATCATCGGAGAAGATCTCTACTTCCACACCAAAGCAGAAAACCTGGCGGCGCTTGTGGCGCTCATCGAGAGCAGCTGCGATATTGAGATCGTTATGGTTCCGCCCAAAACCAACTCTTTGGGCGTAGCCCTCATCTGTGATCTTGATGAGAGCGCAGAGGGATACTGTGTCGGCTACAACGAAAAGGGCGACTTCAGACTCAGCGCACTAGGTGATGGCGATCTTGATATGCCGGCAATGAACCAGCAAGAGGGGACTTTGACCAATATGAACAAACGCGTCTTGCCTACAAATGCCGCCCTCGAGTACAATGGATATGAGCTCAACGACATGATGGTTGCGCTTGAGATCGGCAAGCATCTCACGATCGACTGGACACCGATGCTTGCAGGCAAAAGAGGATTCAAAAAAGCAAATTTCGATGAACTTCCCAATGGCTACACCAATTCGGGCGTAGAGAATAGAGGGTATGCGCTTGAAAATATCTCAACACATGCAGAAGCCATCCAGCTTCAAAAATTTGATGAATCCATCGCCCTTGAGGGTGAGATCGCCTATAGATGCAATCCGCAAAGACAATTCAATGATTTCAGCGACAAAGCTCACCAAATCTTTGAAGAGTATGGACTCTATGCGAGCACGGCGAAGGCGGAGAGTCTTGGCGGGAAAGTAGAGGTAGATTTCGGTTCCTCAAAAATGATTTTTGAAGTGATTTCCGATGACTCTATTGAGGGCGAGATTGTTAGAGTGCCTGATTTCAAAAGCGAAAAAGATATCTATACTCTCTTCGGAGAAGATAGATATAAAAATGTAATCATAAGAAAGGTGTAAGAGATGGAAGCAGCAGTTTTACCTGAAGTAACCAGTGCCGGCGTGATCATCAAAGCCATTATTATTTTGGCGGTCATCGCGGCAATAGCAGGATTTGGTACTTTTATTGAGAGAAAAGTCCTGGCATTTATGCAGAGACGATTGGGACCAATGCATGTAGGTCCTTATGGGATCTTGCAACTCGTAGCTGATGGCATCAAGCTTTTTACAAAAGAGGATATAGTGCCGCAGCACTCAAATAAAATCATATTTAAAATTGCGCCGGTCATTACAGCTGCTACGGCCTTTATCGCTTTGGCATCCGTACCTGTTTTTCCTGACTTTACTATTCCGCAATGGGTTCCTCTATTGGGCGGTGTCTTCGTCCCTTCGATAGCGGCCGACATAAATATCGGTATCCTTTTTGTGCTAGGGATGATGGCAGCAGGTTTGTATGGACCTCTTCTTGCGGGGATGGCACAAGCCAACAAATGGGGGATTATCGGATCGGCAAGAACGGCGATACAGTTTCTTAGCTATGAGGTTGTCACAGGACTCTCTATATTGGCGCCGATAATGCTGGTGGGTTCTCTATCGCTTGTTGATTTCAATACCTACCAAACCGGCGGACTCACCTCTTGGATTCTTTGGCAGCAGCCGGTCGCATTTGTACTCTTTTTGATCGCCGGGTTTGCCGAGACCAACAGAACGCCGTTTGACCTTCTTGAGCATGAAGCAGAGATCATCTCAGGATATGCTACCGAGTATTCCGGACTCAGATGGGGACTCTTTTTTATCGGGGAATATGCCAATATGGTTACTGTTTCTATTTTGGCTGCTGTCGTATTTATGGGCGGGTATAATGATCTTGGCTTTTTGCCGGGATGGCTCATGATCATTTTGAAGATCGCTTTTGTTTTCTTTTTCATGCTGTGGGTGAGAGCCTCATGGCCGCACATAAGACCCGATCAGTTGATGTGGCTCTGCTGGAAGGTATTGATGCCGATAGCTGTCATCAATGTCGTCATTACCGGTCTATTTATGATGGTATAAGGAGTAAAAATGAGCTTAGAAGAATTTAAAAACAGAAATGTAGGGCAGCAAACCTACAAAATGGTACAGAGCGATCCTACACCCAAAACCGGTAAGGAGCAATTCGAACAAGTTGTCCGAAGAGCATTCAAGGGTGAGCTGTTTGTGGGGCTCTATGTCACCCTCAGGGAGATGATAAACGCGCTTTTCAGGGGGGAGATGCATACGATCAAGTATCCATTTGAAAAACTTCCCATCTCTCCAAGATACAGAGCAATACACGATATGCTCCGACTTCTTGAGAGCGGACACTATCGATGTATCGGGTGTGGACTCTGCGAGAAGATCTGTATCTCCAACTGTATCAAGATGGATACGCGCTATGATGAAAATCAACGCAAAGAGGTCAGTGAATATACGATCAATTTTGGACGATGTATCTTTTGCGGATACTGCGCAGAGGTGTGCCCGGAACTAGCCATCGTCCATGGTGCCCGATATGAAACTGCGTCAGAACAAAGAGCAAGTTTTTCACTCTTTGAGGATATGCTCACGCCGATCGATGCGCTTAAGTTACAACAAGAGTATGATGGGTTTGGCGCGATTAGCCCAAATGCTGATCAAAATATCAAAAAGACGCCACTTGCGTACTAACAAGGAGAGTACATGTATGAACAAATAGCCTTTTATCTCTTTTCTGTCCTCACAATAGGTCTCTTTTTGGTGACAGTATTGAGTAAAAATTTACTCTATGCGATGACATCACTTGCGGCCGGAATGGTGCTTGTTTCAGGATTTTTCTTCTTGTTGGGCGCAGATTTTCTCGGTGTTGTGCAGCTTATCGTCTATGTTGGTGCGGTAATGGCGCTCTATGCATTTGCGATGATGTTTTTTGATGCCACCAAAGACACGAAAGAGAACAACACCAACGGAAGCTGGATTTTCCTTCTTGGCGGATTGACAGCGCTGCTGCTTGTGATGATGTTCGCTGCACCGATCTTTAGTGAAAGTGTGGTTGCGAGTTATCCTTCGGTCGAGGGGGCAACAAACCCGCAAAATGTAGGGATGGTGCTCTTTACAAAGTATTTAATTCCTTTCGAGGTAGCTGCGGTGATGCTTCTTGTAGCGATGATTGCCGGCATTATACTTGCGGGCAAAAAAATGGATCACAGTCTCACCACAAATGAAGATAATATCGAAGTCAAAACACTTTCAAAGGAGGAAGAACTATGATAGGACTCAGTCACTATCTCATACTCTCGGGGCTGCTCTTTGCGATAGGACTCGTCGGCATCTTGAGGAGAAAAAATCTTTTGATGCTCTTCTTCGCAACAGAGGTGATGCTCAATGCTGCCAATGTAGCATTTGCGGCAACTTCACACTACTATGGAGATCTTACCGGACAAATGTTTGCCTTCTTCATCATTGCAATAGCGGCAAGTGAAGTGGCGATCGGCTTGGGACTCCTGATCGTCCTCTATAAGAAAACCGGTACGCTCGATCTTGATAATCTAGCGACAATGAAAGGGTAGTGATGGAAAAATATCTCTATATAGCGCTCTTTGCTCCTTTGGCAAGTTCACTCTTTGCCGCACTTTTTGGCATGAGTCCAAAGAAAATGTTTGTCGGTGTCATCGCATCAATTCTGCTCGGCATCTCATTTTTGGCTTCTGTGGTGTTGGCACTCTATGTCAACCAAACCGGTGAAGGCATTCATGTCACCATGATGGAGTGGATCGGAGCGGGTGATTTGCTTGTGCCGTTTGGCTTCCTTGTTGACCAAGTCAGCGTAACCATGATGGTCGTTGTTACACTGGTTTCGACAGTCGTACATATCTACTCTATCGGATATATGGATCATGACAAGAGCTTCAACAGGTTTTTCTCTTACCTTTCGGCATTTGTTTTCTCCATGCTGGTTCTTGTCATGAGCGACAATTTTGCCGGACTCTTTATAGGCTGGGAAGGTGTCGGGGTTTGTTCTTGGCTGCTCATTGGCTTTTGGTATCACAAGCCTGATGTTTCAGTAGAGGAGAACCCTTCCATCTCCCCTTCATGGGCTGCGAATGAGGCATTTATCGTCAACCGTATCGCGGATTTGGGGATGCTCGTGGGTATTTTTATCCTCTTTTGGAATACAGGATCGCTCCAATATGATGTTGTTTTTGCACAGATTCCTCATCTGAGTGAAGCTGTTCTGGTGGCTGCTGCTACGGCACTTTTTATCGGGGCTATGGGAAAATCAGCACAGTTCCCGCTTCATACTTGGCTCACGGATGCCATGGAGGGTCCGACTCCTGTTTCTGCCCTCATCCATGCTGCGACGATGGTTACGGCCGGTGTCTTCCTTGTCATCAGAGCGAACCCGATTTTTATGGTTACCCCCGATGTGAGCTACTTCATAGCAGCGCTTGGCACCTTTGTAGCGTTTTTCGCTGCCTCAATGGCGCTTGTCAACAGAGACCTCAAAAGGATCATCGCCTACTCCACACTCTCGCAGCTGGGGTATATGTTTGCGGCTGCCGGTCTTGGCGCCTACTGGATAGCCCTTTTCCATCTTGCTGCCCATGCGTTTTTCAAAGCTCTTCTCTTCTTGGGAGCAGGGAATGTGATGCATGCCATGCACGATGAACTTGATATCTTCAAAATGGGCGGATTGAAAAAATCTATGCGATGGACCTATATCTATATGGGGGTCGCCTCCTTGGCGCTTGCAGGAATACCGCCGCTTGCCGGATTCTTCTCCAAAGATGCTATTATTGAAACTGCATTCAACGAGGGCAGACTGATTTTGTGGGCGATACTCGTTTTAACTGCAGGTATGACCGCATTCTATAGCTTCAGACAGGTCTTCTTGACTTTTGAAGGCGATAGACGCTACGAAGAGTTTGGTATCCATCCGCATGAAATGTATAAATTTGTTCTCATTGCTATGGCGCCGTTAGCGATTTTGGCTGTGATCGCCGGATTCTTCCAGAGTGCATTCCATTCATTTATCACGCAACTCTTGCCAAACTACGAGATGAGCGCGCATACGCATCATCTTGTGTGGATACTCGGTGCGATTGTTTTGGCATTTGCCGTCGGTGGCATTGCGCTTGCTTGGATAAAATATTCCAAAGGGCTCAAACGAAGTGAAAAAGTTGAAAACGGCTTTCTTTACAAACTATTGAAAAACCAATACTATATTCCAAAATTTTATGCAGATTTCATCTCCAAGCCTTATGCGATGATTTCAGAACTTTTATGGAAATCGGTAGATATGAAAATTGTCGATGCAACAGTAGATGGCATTGCCCGTCTCCTCTACAACGGTGGTGATTCGGCAAGAAAAATGCAGACAGGTAACCTCTCAAATAATCTCAACTGGATGGGTGTCGGACTTGTTTCGCTGCTTCTTGTAGCAACAATCACCGCACTCATAGGCTAAGGAGCACATAGTATGGATAATATTTTAAGTATTTTGGTTTTCTTTCCTTTGATCGCCGGGGTTCTAGGCTTTGTAGTTGACAAGAAGAGCATAAGAGTCTACGGGATTAGCGTTGCGATCGTGGAATTTCTCCTCTCCCTATGGTTGTGGTCAAGCTTTGACGGCAACAACCCCGGTATGCAATTTGTAGAGCTGGTACCTTTGATCCCTGACTTTGGGATCAATTATTACTTAGGGGTAGATGGCATAAGCCTTTTTATTGTCATCATGACGGCGCTTATGACCCTGCTTGGAATGATTGCTATCAGTATCGAACGAGACATCAAAAATCTTATCCTCTCGCTTCTCTTCCTTGAGATGGCGATGGTGGGGGTATTTGTTTCACTTGATGCGATCATCTTTTATCTCTTTTGGGAGTTTTCGTTGGTGCCTATGCTCTATATTATCGGAGCTTGGGGTGGTCCACTCAGAATCTATGCCTCAATTAAATTTTTCCTTTATACATTTACGGGTTCACTCATCATGCTTGTGGGTATGCTCTTTATGGCATATCTCTACCAAAGCGTCTCCGGGGTTTGGAGTTTTTCGATCACCGATTGGTATGCCTTGGTCTTGCCTGTCAACTATCAGCTCTGGCTCTTTGTGGCATTTTTCCTTGGATTTGCCATCAAAGTACCAATGTTTCCATTCCATACCTGGCTTCCATATGCGCACGGACAGGCTCCTACGATAGGATCTGTCATCCTAGCAGCCGTGTTGCTCAAAATGGGAACCTATGGATTTGTGAGATTCTCACTTCCGCTCTTTCCGGATGCTTCCGTGATGATGATTATGCCGATAGCAACCATATCTATTATTATGATCATCTATACCGCCATGGTCGCCTACGCGCAAGAGGATATCAAGCAGGTTATAGCCTACTCATCTGTTTCACATATGGGTGTGATTGTATTGGGAACCTTTGCTATGAATGCGGAAGGGGTTTCAGGATCTATCTTTTTGATGCTTTCGCACGGGATAGTATCCGGCGCGCTCTTTTTGCTTGTCGGAGTCATTTATGATAGGCGGCATACGAAGCTGATGAGTGAATTTGGCGGACTCGCTTCCGTGATGCCGAAATTTGCCGTAATCTTTGGATTTATGCTGATGGCATCCGTTGGTCTTCCGCTTACAATCGGTTTTGTCGGAGAGTTTCTTGTTTTGCTGGGGTTCTATCATCTCTCCCCCATCGTAACCATCTTGGCCGGTACAACCATCATTTTGGGAGCTGTATATATGCTCACGCTCTACAAAAGAACTTTCTTTGGTCCCGTAACGAACGAAGAAAATAAAAAATTAAATGACCTAGACGGTAAAGAGATGATTGCGCTCGTGCCTCTCGTGTTGATTGTTGTCTGGCTTGGTATCTATCCAAAACCCGTACTTGAGCCGATCGACAACAGCGTCAAATCGCTTTTGACATTTATGGAAAAGAAAGCACAAACACCATTGGCAAAAGAGAAAATTACTCTTAGCCAAACATCGAAGGAGGCAGAATAATGTTGGAACCAATTAGTGTAAGTTTGGCTTCTCTAAACCTTGGCACTCTCTCGCCAATGCTCATTACCATTGTAGGCGGGTTGATTATTCTATTGATCGATCTCATCAAAGGAGATCTTCATAAGTCGCTTTATGTGATGTTTACTATTCTTATTTTATTTGTAGCGGTTGGTTCTGTGTTGGGACTCAATGTCAATGAGAGAGGATTCTTCGATGTTATTCTCATTGATGGGATCTCTATCATTTCGCAGCTCCTAGTGCTCCTTGCCTCTATGCTCTTTATTCCTTTGGCGCTCACATCCAAAAGATTTCATGAGTACTCCTATCCTGAATATTTTGCGCTCTTTTTGTTCATGATAGCAGGTTTCCAGTTTATGGTAGCGAGTGACAATCTTATCTTGATTTTTGTTGGTATCGAGACTGCATCACTCTCGCTCTACACACTGATCGCCCTGCACAACAGAGACGACTCCTATGAGGCAGCGGTGAAGTATTTTACGATGGGTGCGATGGCAGCAGGATTTTATGCGATGGGTTCAGCCGTTATTTACGCGCTGACAGGCAGCGTTGAGCTCTATCAAATTGCCAATGTACTCCAAAGCCGTACTGCCGAGAGCGGAGTAATGATAGCTATCCTTGGCGGAGCGGTTCTTTTGTTGGCAGCTTTTGCGTTCAAACTCTCTTTGTTCCCTTTCCATACATGGACTCCGGATGTTTACGAAGGGGCAAGCGCTCCACTTGCCGGATACATGTCAGTAGTACCGAAACTTGCCGCATTCGTCGTAGCAATGCGTATTTTTGGGATGTATATAGATCTGGAGGTAGAGTGGGTACGCAATGCTATTTTGGCTTTGGCGGTCTTGACGATGACGCTTGCAAACATGATGGCGCTTGCCCAAGAAGATGTCAAAAGGATGCTTGCATATAGCTCAATATCTCATGCGGGTTTCATAATGGCTGCTTTGGCTCTCGACACAACCAAAGGCAATACGGCGATTTTCCTCTATTATGCACTCTTTATGTTTACAAATCTCGGCGCTTTCACAATGTTGTGGATAAGCCGTCATAAAAATAAAGTTTATCACAGCAGATATGACCACCCATTTGCAAAATTTGCCGGTTTTGTCAAAATTATGCCTCTTGGAGCGGTAATTATGGCTATATTCATGCTCTCGCTCGCGGGTGTACCGCCCTTCTCTGTGTTTTGGGGGAAAATTTATATCATGAGCGCCGCGGTTGATGCCGGTTATATTTGGCTCGCTGTCGTGATGGGTCTCAACTCAGCGATTGCGGCATACTACTATCTCAAACTGGTTGTTTATATGTTCCTCAAATCTCCGAATGAGAATGACGGCACTGTGGTTTACAATTTGACCAAACCTTTGATGACCATTGTAGGCATAGCTGCCGCTATCACCGTAGGCTCTGTATTTATAGTCCAGCCGCTTATCTCGTATTTCTTCTATATGGTAAGCGCAAGCGGCTATTAGTCGCCCCTCTGTGCCAACGCGCACAGAGATGATAAGTTTATACTCCCAAATCTTTATAAATTTTTTTTTCCAAATCTTCTATTTCGAGTGTTGCCTGTCCGGAAAACTGCGATCTATTGAAGGTTGTTTGTCTTTTTGCCAATCTCGCTGTATTGGTACATATCTTCTCCTCGAGTCTCCTTTTGGTATAAATTCCATCCAAAAAATCGAGTGTCTCTTGGATACCAACGGCTCTCATGCAGTGCGGAGTGCGCGAATATCTCTTCTCAAGATCGGCAACCTCGTCGATCAATCCATTTCGGAGCATTGATGCAGTTCTTTTGGTGATTCTCTCTCGCAGTATCTCTTTTTTTGTCTCGATTTCGTAGAGAGTTACCCTATTTTTGATTGTCGCAACAGGTGGATTGCACGCAAAGTAACTCGTCGGTGTTTTGCCGCTTGCATAGTATATTTCAAGCGCTTTTTCGATACGGTATCTGTCGTTGGGTGCGATTTTTTGCATATAGAGGGGGTCTTTTTCATACATCATCGCATATGCACTCTTCATATCCCTCATCGCCTTTGCGACCTCTTCTTGTGCTGCCTCAGTGAGTGCGGGCAACGCAGAGATGCCATCCATAAGGGCTTTGAGATAAAACCCCGTACCGCCCACAATGACCAGATTTTTTGATGCATCTTGTGCCAGATCATATACGCGCCTATAGAGTGAGGTGAAAATTGTGACATCAAATTGTTCATTTGGATAAATTTCATCAACACCAAAATGCTCAATTGCATCTCGTTCGTCTGGTGTCGGCTTTGCAGAGACTATATCTATCTCTTTATAGATAGAGAGCGAATCAAGGGAGAGAATAACGGCATTCCACTTTTTGGCAACACTCACAGCCAAGGCGCTTTTTCCTGAAGCGGTTGGACCGATAATCGCAATTTGGGCAGGCATTTTCTTCATAAGTAAAATAATAGCACATTTGAAGCCGCAATTGCCCTTTTCAAAAGGCAATCAATATCAAAAAAGCGGTAAAATGAGATAATTCTTGTGAGGTAACTATGGGACTTTTTGATCAAAACAATCGTTTTAACGCTGCCAATCTCATATCATTTGGCAACATCACAGCTGGAGTTACTGCTATCTATTTTATTTCACAAAATAACTATTTTATTGCCATTATACTGGCATGGATAGCAGGGGCACTTGATATCGCCGATGGAAAAGTGGCTAGAAAATATCACCTCTCTACCGAGTTTGGCATACAGCTTGATAGCTTTGCAGACTTCATCTCTTTTGTCGTCATGCCGGCATTTTTGCTCTTTTTTGCTCTGCGGGAGGGAGGTCGGCCATCTGTCTTTGGGGAGCTGTATCTTGGGGCTGTTTTTCTTTTTTATATTATAAGTGGGTTGCGCCGTCTCATCGAGTTCAATATCAAATCCGACGCCGGAGAGGTCACGCGGTTTTTCGAGGGAGTTCCCACGCCGCTCGGAGCGATTTTACTCTGGGCGCTTTATCTGATTTTCCGCTATGACCTCATCGCAAACCCTTATATCATCTCACTGTTTGTGGTTGCTGTCGCATGGTCGCTCAATAGTAAATTGAAAATTCCTCACCCCTAAGATGAGTATCTTGACAATGGAGCAGCATTTGCGTCTTACTACCTTCATACAAAAACTCACACACTTTTCAGAACTTGTAATGATGCAGCATACTATCTTCTCTTTGCCTTTTATTTTCATCGCGATGCTCGTTGCAGCCGATGGATGGTTTGGATGGAAACTCCTCTTGTTGGGCACCTTGGCGGCTCTCTCGGCACGCAATTTTGCCATGGGTGTCAATCGCTATCTCGATAGAGATATTGACATACTCAATCCTCGCACTCGCAATAGACCCTCAGTAGATGGACGCGTCAGTGAATTTGAGATGATACTGTTCATTCTCGTGAACGCTCTGCTCTTTATCGCCGTAGCCTACTTTATCAATCCGCTCGCGTTTAGCCTCTCTTTCCCTATTTTGGTTATTTTAGCCGCTTATAGCCATTTCAAGCGATTCAGTGCCGCAGCGCACCTTATCCTTGGACTCTCGCTTGCTTTTGCCCCGATAGCCGGAGCAGTCGCCGTATTAGGCGAGATCCCGCTTTGGTCTTTGTTTTTGGCGATCGGCGTAATGTTTTGGGTGGCTGGTTTTGACCTGCTCTACTCTTTGCAGGATATGGAGTTTGACAAAAGACAAGGGCTGCACTCTATCCCGGCAAAACTTGGAGTCAAAAACACGATGCTCATAGCGAGGTCTTTTCATTTTTTAACTATTCTCTTCTGGGCTCTCTTTGTGATATCATCTGATTTGGGAACTTTTGGTATTTTGGCAGTGGGTGCAAGCGCACTGCTTTTGGGATATGAGCACTTTCTCGTATCGAAAGATTTCAACAAGATCAATAAAGCATTTTTTACCGTCAATGGCTATCTTGGATTTGTTTTTCTATTTTTTACTATTTTGGGGGTTTTGGTATGAATAAGCTGCTAGAGGGGTCTCTCCTTGTTGCCATTTTGGTTATACTTTATCTTGTGTGGGAGCTTTTTCGTCACAAAAAGAAGATAAGAAACATGCGAGAGAGAGCAAAAAGTCACGACGCACATCCGCTCTTTGTCGAATCCACTCCGCAGCCTCCCAAGCCAAATCCTACTCCAAGCGATACCCTTGAGACGCACGACAAAATTATAGAGCTATTTGAATCAGGCGCGACCATTGAGTCCATTTGCGAAACACTGAAAATCCCTCAAAGCAAGGCAGAGATGACGCTCAAGTTTGAAAAAATGAAAAAAAATGGCTCATAGCAGCTGGGAAAAGACGATCCAGAAAGCTCACGAAGCGCTCTCGGAGGAGTACCGTCAATTTCTCCAGCATGACAACAGATACTTTCCGTCAAAAGAGCTCTACCTCAATGCCTTCTCCTCGCTCCCCAAAGAGAATCTCAAATACATTCTCTTTGGTCAAGACCCCTATCCCAGGGTTCAAAGCGCTATAGGCTATGCCTTCATCGATGGAGGTGTCGAAAATATATTTGCCCGCAATGGACTCAGCAAAGAGGTCAATCGCGCAACAAGTCTGCGCAATTTTATCAAAATGGCACTCGTTGCCAGAGGAGATCTCCGCCAAAGCGACACATCCCAAGAGGCAATAGCCGGCATAGACAAGCAGCCTCTCATCCAGACGATCCTCCAGCTCAAAGATAATTTTGAAAAAAACGGCGTCCTGCTTCTCAATACTGCCCTCATCTTCACGGACAAACGAGAGAGCAATAGCCACATTCGATCTTGGCGGCCTTTTTTGGAGACTCTTCTGCAAGAGCTGATCGACCTTCGGCCAACCCTTATACTCTTCGGAGCTCATGCGCAAGCCCTCAAAAAACTTCAGTGCATCGAGAGTTTCCCCGCCGTGTCAATGGAGCATCCCTATAATCATACCTTTATCTCCAACCAAACCGTGCTCGATCTCTTTGCCCCAATGGATCTGCTTGCTAAATAAATAAAATTCTGCTATAATTCTCTTCTTCAAAAAATGCGTTCATAGCTCAGCTGGATAGAGCATCGGTTTGCGGTACCGAAGGTCTGAGGTTCGAATCCTCATGGGCGTACCACT
>DZAQ01000011.1 GCA_022729615.1 Sulfurovum sp. | reverse complement strand
TTCTGTTATAATACCCTATCAATCTTTTGGAGCAAAGAGCTATGACACAACTTGGACAGATAGGGAAGCGTTTACAAATTATCAAAATTGCAATTTCACTGACAGACGATGAGACGATTCAACTGCAGCGCTCCAAACTGAGACTCTACAAAAACAACAGCCTCCTCAATAATATCCTTTCCGTCATCGATGACGAAAATTATGCTCAAGCCTCCAATCTCATTGATCGCTTTATCAATGGCTCACAAAATGAGGATGATCTAGTCGAGTCGGCTATACCGGAAAAGGTCACCACCCACAGAGTCAAAATAACCACTCGCACCAAGGAGGAGGAGGAGCTTATCAAAAAATTCGGACTTCTCGAGACAGGCTCTAGCCCCTCTGTCGGTCACGCTCCGCTCGTAAACGATGAGATGCTCTGGCTTGCTTCGGCCACCTCCGCCCCTTCGCAGAGTGAACCCGAAATCCCGGCTCCTCAACCCAAAAAACCGACTACTGAAGAGATCATGGCGCGCTACGATACACTAATCGATACAGATCTTTCTCAAAAATCAAATGAACCAATAGAAGAGTTCGATGATGAAGATGAAAACTTTTTCACTACAGACTCCAGTGAAGAGAATGAAGAAAATGAAGCGATCGAAGAGATAAATGAAAGTAATATTTTTGAACCTGCACACACCGTTAGTGAAAGCGCATTGGGTCAAGAGATGGATCTCCTCCAGACCAAAACCAAAGCCCAATCAAATAGTTTTTTGAGTGATGAAATCTTGGATGATGCGCCCAGAGAGGAGCTCAAAGAGATTCGATCTGTCAAATCCTCTATCCCAAGCAGCTACCCGCCGATCTCCTATATAGATCAAAAGATAAGAAATATGCTCAACCAATACCCGCTGATGATGGCGACATCAGAACACTCCAAAGAGGAGGAGAAGCTCCTCTACAAAATAAGTCTCGAAGGCTATACTGAAGAGGATATCGAGAAGGCGATCGAGAGTGTCAACCGGCTCAAAGAGGAGGGCAAGCTCGGCGAAGCTGCGCGCCTTTTGCTCACGGCTGCATCCACAGAGTCGATCTACGCGCAGTTTATGCTCGCAAGAGAGCTCTTCAAAGGAGAAATCCTCCAAAGAGACCTCCCCGAAGCCTTCACACAGATCAATCGACTGGCGATGAATGATTATCCCGAAGCCATCTGCGATCTCGCGCAATTGTATGAAAACGGAATAGGTATCGCCAAAGACAGGAAAAAGGCTTTCAATCTCTACCAAGATGCGCTTGAGCTCGGCATCAAGCGGGCAGAACCCCATGTGGCCAGAATGGAAGAATCCTCCAAAGGAGTATTTGGAAGACTCTTTAGCAAATAGAGTATTTTGAACAAAGCGACAAAATTCCGTCATCCTCGGGCTTGACCCGGTGATCCACCCCTCCCCACATCCGTCTTTGCGAACGCAGTGGAGCAATCTAGTTTTTAGATGTGTTGAATTGCCTCACAAATTTTCAATCGCCCCGAAAGCTACTTGCATCATGGTGTCAATCTCTTCAAAGGTGATTATATAAGGCGGCATAAAATAGATCACATTTCCCAAAGGGCGCAAAAGCACACCGTGATCGAGTCCATATCGGTAAATTTTGAGTCCGATACGCTCATGAGACTCGTACCCTTGCAGCTCAATGGCGGCGACCATTCCTAGTTGACGAACCTCTTTGACATTAGGAAAATCTCTGAACTTATCGAGTTTTTGCGCGATATACTCACTCTTTTTTCTATTCTCCTCAAGCACATTGTCGGATGCGAAAATATCCAGCGTCGCCAATGCGGCGCTGCATGCAAGCGGATTGCCCGTATAGCTATGAGAGTGCAAAAAGGATTTTTGTTCACTGTAGTCACAATAAAAAGCCTCATAGACACTATCGGTTGTCAACACTACTGAAAGCGGGAGGTAGCCGCCGGTCAAACCTTTGGAGAGGAGCATAAAATCCGGAGCGATCCCGGACTGTTCGCATCCAAATAGAGTACCTGTTCGTCCAAATCCCGTCATGATCTCATCAGCGATCAAGCAAATTCCATATTTTTGTGTCAACTCCCTTGCCCCTTTGAGATATTGCGGATGGTACATATGCATCCCTCCGGCTCCCTGGATCAGCGGCTCCACGATAAATGCAGCTATCTTGCCACCTTGCTCATCGAGTAATTTGGAGAGTGACTCAAGTGCGTCAAGTGCGCTTTGCAGCGACTGATCGGCAGGAACCGGCGTCTGGACAGATCGGATAAGCAGCGGCTGATATGTTTTTTTGTAAAGCTCAACATCTCCCACACTTAGCGCCCCGAGTGTTTCGCCATGATAGCTATTGGTCAGAGAGAGAAAAAGGGGACGGTTCTCACCTCTGTTGCGATGGTAGTGATAGCTCATTTTCAGCGCCACCTCTACGGCACTGGAGCCATTATCGGCAAAAAAGACTTTTTGTAAACTTTCAGGTGTCAACTCCACGAGACGCCTGGCAAGCTCTACGGCAGGCTTATGCGTAAATCCCGCGAGTATCACATGCTCAAGCGTCTCGATCTGCTCTTTTACTTTTTGATTTATTTCGGGATTTGAATGACCAAAAAGATTGACCCACCAGCTGCTGATCGCGTCCATATAGCGATTGCCTTCAAAATCAAAAAGGTAGAGTCCCTTTGCTGATTTGACAGGGATCAGCGGAAGCGTCTCATGATCTTTCATCTGCGTGCATGGATGCCAAATATATTTCAAATCCTCTCTTACCAGAGTCTCATTCAACCTCACCCCTCCATTCAAAAAATCAACCATTTTTAACCACAAGTTGAATAAAATATTAAAAAATTTAACATAGGGTACACCAAAAACCCTAAAAAGGTATAAATAGTCATGATAAGTTGGATGCAAAAGCACAATAAATATCTCGTTGTAACGATTTGGATCGCGACGATCGCATTCATCGGTGCCGGATTTGTCGGATGGGGAAGCTACCAGTATGGCTCCAAATCCGGCGCGATCGCCAAAGTCGGAGATATCGAGATAACCAAAGCAAGATTTGATATCGCCTATAACGATATATATCAACGCCTCAACCAGCAACTCCAAGGCAAACTTGATGATCAGAAGGCAAAAGAGATGGGGTTGGCACAGCAAGCTTTCTCCTCCATGACTGCCCAAGCGCTCCTGCTCAACCAAGCCGGTGAGTTTGGTATCATCGTTTCTGATGATGAGATCGCCCAAAAACTGGCACAAATCCCCGCTTTTCAAAAAGATGGCGCCTTCAGCAAGGCTATTTACGATGAATTTCTCAACAACAGACACATGAAAGCAAACCTCTTCGAGGAGGTAATCCGTGATGAGATGGTCATCGAAAAGCTGCTCTCTCTCCTGAACAACAAAAGTCTGCCGTTTGAGCAGGAGATACTTGCGGCAGCGCTCAACATATCCGATAAGATTGCTTACAAAGTCCTCACCGCAAATGATATCAACCTCACTGCAACCGAGGCAAATCTCAAAGAGTATTGGGAGGCACACAAAGAGTCTTTTAAGACACCTCAACAGTACCAGCTTGATATTCTCTGGACAAAAAGCGATGATGCTAATGTCACAGAGGATGAGATCAAAACATATTATGCACAGAATAGTTTTAATTTTATTGACACGAACGGTACACAACTCACCCTTGATCAAGCCAAAGAGCGGGTAACGACAGAGCTTCAGATGCAAAAAAGTAAAAAAGAGGCGCAAAAAGCCTATATTGGTTTCAAAAAGGGTGAAATATCCAAAAGCGAAACAGTCACACTGCCGCTCAACGATCCACTGTTTGATGCCCAAACTTGGAGTGAATTGACAGCCAAAAATCCCAATGACATCCTCAAGCCCAAAGCCATCTCCAACCGCTACGCAACTATCAAATTGGCTCAGAAGATCGAGTCTGCGCCCATGAGCTTTGAGAAAGCGCTTGAGCTTGTCAAGGCAGAATATGAAAAGAATGCCAAATTAAATGCCCTCAATTCCTTGGCAGAAACTACGCTCAAAAATATTGATACAACACAAACTACAGTGTCAGATTTTATTTCACTTGACACTATTGACACGCTCAAACCGTTAAATCATGAAGAAAGTTTACAATTTGTACAAAAACTCTTTACATCTCAAAAAGAAAAGGGTATTATTAGTGTAGGAAATAATGTAATAGTAGTTTACAAGGTGATTGAACAAAAAATGACAAAAAATGGAAAGATGGAAAATAACGAGATGATTGAACAGAGCGCAGATCAGATCAAAACCCGTGTTTTTCAAGAGAATCTTCTCAAAGCCCTAGGCGAGAAATATACAATACAAAAATTTGTGGAGGGAATATAGTTTGAATCAAGTAGTTTTAGCGATCGATATAGGCTCTACAAAAGTTTGTGCGCTTATTGCCGAACGAGAGGGAGACAAACTTCAAATAATCGGTCATGGAATAGCCAAATCTCAAGGGATCAAAAAAGGGGTCATCACCAATATCGAGCTTGCCTCCAAGTCGATCAAAAAAGCCGTGAGCGACGCCAAAAGAATCTCTGCTAGCAATATCAATACCGCTATCATCTCCATCTCCAACGCCTATGCAAAGAGCTTGAATTCAAACGGCATCGTCAATATCCCGCACAAAGATATCTCGATCAAAGAGATAGAGAGAGTTATCCATACAGCTCAATACAATGCCAATATACCTACAGAGTATGATGTGATTCATATTCTGCCATATAATTTCAAAGTCGATGATCAAGATTTTATCGAAAATCCGTTCGGAATGAACGGGAGTCGAATGGAGGTCAATGTCAATATCATCATGACTCAAAAATCGAGCTTGAGCAATCTCAAAAAGGCTGTCCGTTCAGCAGGCATCGAGATCGAAGGTATTGTGCTCAATGGATATGCTTCAGCGATCGCGACTATGAGTGAGGACGAAAAAGAGCTTGGTGTCGCCGTGATAGACTTAGGCGGTCAAACCAGCAATATGATTATTCATACCGGCAACTCCATTCGTTACAACGATTTTCTCAGTGTCGGCTCAAACCATATCACGAACGATCTTTCGATGGCGCTCCATACACCGCTGCAGATTGCTGAAAATGTCAAAAAAAGCTATGGTGACCTGCTAGGAAACAGCAATGAGATCATCGAACTTCCTGTCATCGGTGATGAGGAGAATTGCAATGCAGTCTCGCTGGAGATTGTTCACTCTGTCATTCTTGCAAGAGTTGAAGAGACACTCATGATTCTTGCAAAATCACTCAACAAAAGTCTGCTCAAGGAGCAGATCGGAGCAGGCATTATCTTAACAGGAGGAATGACAAAACTCAAAGGGATTCGAGAGATGGCTCAAGCAATCTTTGGTGGAATGTCAGTCCGCATCGCACAACCGGAAGAGAGATATATCTCTGGTCTTTTTGACGACCTGAAAGATCCGGCGTACTCAACTGTTATAGGATTACTGCTCTATATTGCCGGCAAACATACTGAGTATGAGATCAATTTCAACAATGAAATGCTCTACTCAAAAAACAAACAGAGTGATGAGTATGAAACGGGGAACTCTGATGATACTGCTGATGAAGCTGCCGGAGGGACCAAGCCTAATTTGGTTGATATCAAACTAGATAAAATAATAAAAGATAAGAAAGAGGCAAAAGAGGCGAAAAATGCTCCTGCAAGCAGGGGTGAGGAGTCATTTCCTTTTGGTGAACTTCCTGAAGTTCCAAGCGACAACAATAACCCAATTAAGAAAATTGCTAATTGGGCAAAACAACTATTTTAAGGAGGGGAAAAATGGATGATTTTGAAATAGAAGTGGTATCAACAAAGAGTATTAGCAATGGAGCTAAGATAAAAGCGATAGGTGTCGGCGGCGGCGGCGGCAACATGATCAACCATATGATCAGAGAGGGGATTCACAATATTGACTTGATCGTTGCCAATACTGATGCGCAGGCTCTCTCTGCATCATCTGCGGCATTTAAGATGCAGCTTGGCGCGGAAACAACCAGAGGTCTTGGCGCGGGGATGATCCCGGAAAAAGGTCGAGAAGCTGCACTTGAGAGCTTCGATGATATCAAAATGGTACTTGCGGGGGCTGATATCGTATTTATCTCTGCAGGGCTTGGCGGCGGGACGGGCACAGGCGCTGCGCCTATAGTCGCGCAAGCCGCCAAAGAGGTGGGAGCGCTTACGATTTCTATCGTTACAAGTCCATTCAGTTTCGAAGGGAAGAAGCGCTCGAAACTTGCCAAAGAGGGACTTGAAGAGCTCAAGAGAGAGAGTGATTGTATCATTGTGGTACCTAACGAAAAACTCCTTTCAGTCGTAGAAAAGAACCTTGGGATAAAAGAGAGTTTCAAACTTGTAGATGATATTCTTTCTCAGGCAGTAGGCGGCATTACAAATGTTATCTTGCACGATGGCGGCATCATCAATCTTGACTTCAATGATGTCAAAACTGTCATGAGTCACAAGGGATTGGCGCTGATGGGTGTTGGATATAGTGCGGGAGCAAACGCGGCCTATGATGCGACAAAGGCGGCTATCGAATCACCGCTTCTTGACAATATCTCTATTGATGGGGCAATGGGCGTTTTGGTGCATATGGAGACGCACCCGGATTATTCTATTATCGAACTCTCCCATGCAATGAATATCGTGCAAGAGAATGCGGATGAAGATGCGAATGTAATCTTCGGAACGACATACAATACCAGTATGGAAGTGGATGCCGTGAAGGTTACGATCATCGCAACAGGTTTTGACGGCAGCAGTCCAACATCAATTTCAATCCATAGCCCTTCATCAAAAATCGAAAATGGCACCACGCAATCCCCAAACACAACCCATAGAACTCCAAATAACACTCTGACAAACAAACATATTTTGGGCAATATGGGCGGCAGAAAAGTAATGGGCGGCGATTATGGCGCCTATGAAGACTATCTTGATGTTCCTGCCTTCCTAAGAAAGCAGATGGACTAAACGCCTTCTTCTTCCTCCCCTTCCGACAATTCATCAATTTGGATGAATTGTTACTATTTCTAAGTACAAATGTCTTATTTTATTAATCAACTTTGGCTATTATTTGCTTCAAATATATCGACTATTTTCTTTCAATCTTAGAATCAAAAGGATAAGTATGAAACATATCAAAAAACTCTCTGACTATGCTGTAGCTACAGGAGTCGGCGTACTTCTGGCGGCCGGATTGAGCGGCTGCCAGCAAAAGAGCGAAGAGTCACAACAAAGCAGTGAGATCAAAAAAGGCGCTTTTGTCATCATAGAGGAGACAGCTCCCGGCAAATACAAGATCAAAGATGAGTTCCCATCTGATGAGACGAGAATCGTCCTCAAACAGCTTGACGGGACTGAAAAAGTTCTCACCCAAGAGGAGATGGCGCTTCTTATGAAGGAGGAGGATGCCAAAATTGAAAACGGTACCTCAAACCTCACAAAACCCAAAGAGGAGCAGGTAGCCTCTCAAGGGATGAGTCTAGGCGAAACAATCCTTGCAAGCGCAGCCGGAGCGATGGTCGGAGCATGGATAGGCAATAAACTTTTTGGAAACCAAAATTATCAAAACAACCGCCAAGCAGGATATAAATCCCCCTCCACCTATTCAAAAAGCGCAAATAGCTTCAATAAGAATGCAAACTCGGCAAAATCAACCCCAAAAGGGAAAAGCGGTTTCTTTGGAGGCGGCAAATCCACCTCTTCATCAAGCAGCTCATTTGGAGGATAACATGATACAGCTTCAACAGACAAAATCTCTCGACAAACACTACCTTGAGGAGCTAGGTTTCGTATGGCATACCGACAGCGATGAATCAAGCTATATCGCCGACCGGCTTGTCGTCATCTCCGAAGAGGAGGCTGAAGCCTATTACGAAGCAGGCAACAGGCTTTACGAAATGTTCATCGAGGCTGGAGAGCATATCATCAAAAATAATCTTTTTCATGAGATTGGCATCCCATTCAATCTCGTTGAGCTGATCAAAGCATCTTGGGAGAGTGAAGTGCATTGGCATCTCTACGGCAGATTTGACCTTGCCGGCGGCATCGATAATCAGCCGATCAAACTCTTGGAGTTCAATGCGGATACTCCAACCGCGCTCTTCGAGACAGCCATCATCCAGTGGGCAATCCTCAAAAAAAACAGTCTCAACGAAGAGGGACAATTCAATGGACTCTATGAAGCGCTCATCGATAATTTCAAACGCTTAGTGACCCTCGAAGAGAGTGTCGATGCATTTGAGGAGCGCTATGAGGGGTGGAAATTTCTCTTTACCTCCATTAAAGGTGATACTGAAGAGGAGCAGACAGTCAGACTGCTGCAGCATATCGCGACTGAAGCCGGATACGAGACTCAATTTGCCTATATCGATGAGATTGAGTTTGGCAAAGAGAGCGGAATAGTCTATGAGGGCGAAACCTATGAACTTTGGTTTAAGCTCATCCCATGGGAGGATATCGCCCTCGAAGAGCCTGATTTGGCGATGATCCTCAAAGATATCGTCCTCGATCAAAAAGCGATCATCTTCAACCCGGCATATACTTTGATGTTTCAAAGCAAAGGAATGCTCAAAATCCTCTGGGATCTCTTCCCCAATGATCCTCTCCTGCTCGAGAGCTCTTTTGAGCCTCTCAAAAATCAAAAACAGGTAGCAAAACCAATTTTTGGCAGAGAGGGCGGAAGTGTGTCAATACTCAATGCGGACGGCACAACAGAGGCTAAAATAGAGGGCGGCTACGCAAACCATAAAATGGTTTATCAAGCCTATACCAAACTCCCTACAGATACAGAGGGATCAAGCTATCAAGCAGGACTCTTCTATGTCTATGAGTCGTGTGCTTTGGGGTTCAGAAAAGGCGGGTTGATTTTGGATAATATGTCCAAATTTGTCGGACATATCGTGCGATAAGGAATGCACATCCGCATGTTTTGTAGCTGCGGCTACCTCTTTTTGGGCATTTTCATGACCACTGCAAAAACTACAATAATCGCTATATAAATGATATATGTCCAATAGTTCTCACTTTCCGGCATCTCACACTCTCCTATTTATCTGCTTTTAAAAATTCTTAACTTTCTAGGGCTTATTATATCTTTTTGATTCCAAAATTGTGAAAAATAGGTTACACATGGTATTTCAATTGACCATTCACATAAACACTTTTGATAGATATCTTCTCATCAAAGAGTACAATATCCGCATCATATCCCGCCGACAGTTCGCCTGCGGGGATTCCTAGCAGCTTTGCCGGGAGCTTGGTAACCATCTCTATCGCCTCGACAAGCGTCGCTTCCGTACATGATGTGATATTTTGCACTGCTTCATTGAGTCTCAGTACACTTCCCGCCAATACTCCATTGGCAAGTGTCGCCCTGTTGTTCGAGACATTGACCACTTGCCCGCCAAGCTCATATATGCCGTCACGCATACATCCGGCACGCATAGCATCTGTGATGAGAATAAGCCGCTCTTTTTTGAGCTTGACGACACTTTTGAGAATGGACGGATGGGTATGGACAAGATCGGCGATAATATCTGCTGTGACATCACTGTCAAAAACTGCCCCCACGATACCCGGAGCACGATGGCGCCAAGGGGGCATAGCGTTGAAGAGGTGCGTCGCATGTGAAACCCCCCAGCCAAAACTCCGGGCTGCCTCCTCATAACTCGCCTCACTGTGCCCAATGCTCAAAACTATATGCCCATAGAGCTCTTTTGTCTTTTTGATAAACTCCTCTGCCCCGCTCATCTCGGGAGCAATCGTAATGAGGCGAATATGTTCCGCAAAGGGGGCGATCAACTTGAGATTTGGCTCTTGCATAAATCCGGCATCTTGCGCTCCGCTTTTGGAAGGATTGAGAAAGGGACCCTCGAGATGCACTCCTCTTATCTTTGCGCCTCCGACATCCTCTTTGTGGGCGACAATGTTACCCAGTGCATTGATGATCTTCTCTTGGGACATCGTCATCGTCGTCGCCACCCATGAGGTCGTACCGCTGCGCAATAGAGCCAAAGAGATGGTTTCAAGCGCCTCAAAAGTCGCATCCATCACATCCGCACCGCCGCTTCCGTGGATATGAATATCTACAAATCCGGCACTCACATAGAGTCCTTGCGCATCTATCACCTCGCATCCTGCAGGCGGGACACTCTTGTTTATGGAGACAATCTGCTTATCAAAGAAGAGTATATGATCGGTAAGTATTTGGTGATTGTGGATAATTTTCCCGTTGATAATCGCTTTCATTCTTCGTATTATAGCCCAAAATAAGCATTTCTATCTAATATGAACTTTTTACCGCGATTTCAAGGCGTTGGGGTACAATGCGCCCACACCAACACAAGGATTTTCATGAAAAAAGCGCTACTTTCGATCATTTTTCTGCTCATTTTGGGAGCCGGAACACTCTTTTTGCTCAAAGGAAAAGATGGATACGAGGCGAGCAGATACTCTGCGACACTCAGTAATGGCATAGCCGCGGGATCATCCGTCGAGTTTACACTCCCCGATCAGTTTGACAAAAGCCAAACACTTGATGTCTCTACCCAAACACTGATACTTGCCTTTTCAAAGCAGACGGGTCATATCGTCAAAGAGTTTCTAGGAGCGCAAGGCGCTGACTATCTCACAAGCCGTCATGCGATCTTTATCGCTGATATCTCTCCTATGCCGGTGGTGATCCGCAATACTTTTGCCCTGCCTGATCTCAAATCGCAAAATTACAGTGTCAATCTTATCTATGATAAAACAATAGCGGAGAACTTCAAGAAAGGTATCCAAGGTGACAAAATTGTGATAGTTACTCTCAATAATAAAGAGATTCAAAAAGTAGAATATGCTTCAACCGCCCAAGAACTTCAGGCGGCTTTGCGGTAGAAATTTTAGAGGTCTTGCTCGATAACTCTTTTGAAGGTACCAAAATAGATATCTTGGAGTTTTTCCAGCGATATCTCCACACTGTTGATCCGGACACTCTCCCCGCCAACTTTCCCGATCGCCGTTACCTTGAGTCCAAGATCAACTGCCATCCGAACCACTTGGTCGAGATGCTCCGGAGCGATCTCCAAAAGCGCTCTGCTCTGAGACTCATCGAAGATATCTCTGCTTTTATCTAGGGTGATATTTGCCACAATTCCCCTGCTCGAACGCGCTGCCATTTTTGCAATCGCGATAGCGATACCGCCGACATTGACATCTTTTGCACTTTGAAGCAGACCGACTCTGTTGGCTTCGATCACCAACTCCCAGAGTCTCAACTCTTGGGTATAGTCGATCTCCCCCAATGAACCAACCGTCTCACCAAAGAGCTCCTTGAGATAAAGGCTCCCGCCAAACTCACCCTTTGTATCTCCGATCAAAAGAAGTATATTGTCCTCTTTTTGGAAAACGCTTGGAAGAACACGATTTTGATCCTCATTGACTCCTACCATCGCGATACTGGGAGTCGGGAAAACGCTCTGCCCGTTGGTCTCATTATAAAGCGAGACATTGCCGCTGACTACAGGGGTTGAGAGCTGTGAGCACGCCTCCTTGATCCCTTCGCACGCCTGCGCAAACTGCCACATCACTTCAGGATTTTCCGGATTGCCAAAGTTGAGACAATCCGTGATCGCCAAAGGCTGCGCGCCGCTCATAGCCACATTGCGCCCGCTCTCCATCACCGCCAGCGCAGCCCCCTTGAATGGATCTATGTAGCAGTAGCGAGGATTGCAATCCGAACTCATCGCCAATGCTTTGCCGTTCTCTTTGACACGGATCGAGCTCGCATCAAGCGAACCGGGACCCTTGATGGTATTGGTCTGCACCATTGAGTCGTATTGGGTATAGACCCATGATTTATCCACAACCTCCAATGAGGAGAGAAGCTTCTCAAAAGCCTCCTGATCGTCAACTTTTGGATACTCCTCAACACTCTTGCTATTGATCGCATCCAAATACTCAGGGCGCTTCGTCGGACGATCGAGTATCGGCGCCTCTTCGCTCACGGGGGCTATAGGCATAAAGGCGCACTGCTCACCATGCCAAAAAAGCTCCATCATGCCGGTATCGGTCACCTCTCCGATGACGGCAGCATCTAGATCCCACTTCTCAAATATATCGATAATTTTCTGCTCATTCCCTTTTTTGGCGCAGATGAGCATCCGCTCTTGCGACTCCGAGAGCATGAAATCATACGGTGTCATCCCCTCTTCTCTGGCTGGGACTCTATCGAGATGCATGATCATCCCAGAACCGCTCCTCCCTGCCATCTCAAACGATGAGCTGGTAAGCCCTGCGGCTCCCATATCTTGTATGCCGACGACATAGTCCGTCTTGAAAAGCTCCAAACATGCCTCAAGGAGAAGCTTTTCGGTAAAGGGATCTCCCACCTGCACCGTAGGGCGAAGCGATTTGCTCTCTTCCGTGAAGCTATCGCTGCTCATCACCGCGCCGCCTAGACCGTCACGACCTGTTTTGGAGCCGACATAGATCACGGGATTGCCTATACCCTCTGCAAGTCCAAGGAAGATTTCATCCGATTTTACCAACCCCAAGGCAAATGCATTTACCAAGATATTGCCGTTGTAGCATGCATCAAAGCTCATCTCTCCGCCGATAGTCGGCACACCCATACAGTTGCCATAACTCCCGATCCCATCGACCACACCCCGCACCAAATGGCGTTGATAACGAGAAATAGTATCTTTCCCTGCCAAATTTCCAAATCGCAAAGAGTTGAGATTGGCTACCGGACGCGCACCCATCGTGAAGACATCACGCAATATCCCGCCTACACCGGTCGCAGCGCCCTGAAAAGGCTCGATAAAACTCGGGTGGTTGTGGCTCTCCATCTTGAAGACAGCCGCCATCCCATCGCCGATATCGATAACACCGGCATTTTCACCCGGTCCTTGGATCACCCATGGCGCCTTTGTAGGAAACCCGCTTAAATATTTTTTGCTTGATTTATAAGAGCAGTGCTCAGACCACATCGCAGAAAAGATACCTATCTCCACCCTGTTTGGTTCTCTGCCGTCAAGTATTTGTTTGATGTGATCATAGTCAGCAAGAGAGAGTTTGTGTGCCTTGAGGAGCTCTTCAATATTGTCAATCGGTTGTGACATAAATAATTCCTTTTGATAGTAAAATAGTGGGATTTATGCGGGGTAAGCTCGGATTTCTCTCAAATACCCATTGTATATATTTTACCATCAAATTCTGTCAATGAGTTAAATCACCCTTATGAGAGACCCAAAAAAACTACTCTCGCATAGTGAGATAAATTCCTACACTTAGGATATAATTATCCAATAATGCCTTGAGCTAAACCAAAAGGAGGAGAGAAATGTCCTCATACTTTCAGCGTTTGATATTTTTGATAGACCCTCTCTTTTCTTTATCTCCTGCTATAAAAGCGGAGTTTGATATTTGGGATTTATCCACAAGAGTATTGCACATTCGCGCTATTGCGCTTTTGACAAGCTCACTCTATCTTTTCTATGCCCTTGTAGATCAAATGATGCTTGAAGGGGAAGCGCTTGCATTCGCGACAACCCTTCATCTTCTTGCATTACCGCTTCTACTCTTGTTTATCGCTTTACTGACATATTTTAATACGCTCCACAAACTTATGATTATCACTTTGATAGTAGCGCCGATAGTGGCAAATCTTGGAAATTTTTATCTTCATAGTTATTTCTATAACTCACAAGATCTCTTGCTCAATATCGCCTATATGCCTGAAATCTATCTCTCCATTATTTGGATTTTTTCAATTTCCGGATTGCGATTTTTGCCTGCGCTTTTGAGTGTCTCTATTATTTTGGCAGGTTTTTTTATTTGGCAAAACTATTTCCCGATCAAAGAAGAGTTTTTTGTTTTGCAGCTTCTTTGGATGCTCGCGGCATTCTCTTTTGGTTTTGTAAATGCGCTCATGCTTGAGAGGAGAAACAAGAACCTTTTTCTCAATGCAAAGCAATTGGAGCATCTGGCAATTTATGATAAATTGAGCGGACTCTGCAATCGAATGAAAATCGAATCTTTTTGCGAAGCCGAACTCGATCGGGCACTGAGGTACAAAGAGGTATTTTCTATCGGACTTATCGATATCGATGATTTCAAAAAAATAAATGATCAATTTGGTCACAATGCAGGTGACAGAGTGATCCAAGAAATTTCTAAAATCTTTCAAACCTCTGTGCGAAAAACAGATCATGTCGGACGATGGGGAGGAGAGGAATTTTTGATTCTCCTCCCGCAAACAGAGGCGAACAATGCCTTGGAGTTGATAGAAAAAATCAGAAAAATCGTAGCACAAAGTGATTTTGGTCTCCCCAAAAATGTCACCATAAGTGCGGGAGTCGCGGAATATAGAGATGATAAAACTATAGAAACTATCGTATATTGTGCAGACAAAGCGCTCTACAAAGCCAAAAGAGAGGGCAAAAACAGAGTCTATCTCTCAAGTGAGTGTTGTGTAATTCCGATAAAGCCTATCAAGTAGATTGAAGGTTATCAGATATATAGGGGAGCGGGTCCTTCGCGCCTGCAAGCTCAAATCCTCTCAAGCGAAGCCTGCAGCTATCGCACACACCGCACGCAAACTCCTCAGCTTGATAGCAGCTCCAAGTCAGCTCCAAAGGCACTTCAAGATCAAGTGAAGCCTTCACGATCTCACTTTTGCTCATAGCTACCAGAGGCATCCTGATCTGAAGATGCGTCTCATCGCGAGTCCCCAAATTGATAGCCTGCTCCATGGCATGGATATAATTTTCTCGGCAATCCGGGTATCCGCTGCTATCCTCCTCTACAACACCGATAAAGAGTGCCTCTGCTTGATGTTTCTCAGCAATAGCTGCGGCGACGGAGAGGAATATCCCGTTTCTAAAAGGAACATAGGTCACAGGCACGCCATCTGCTATGCCGCCGGTCGGTACCGCTATCGACCTATCTATCAGAGCAGAGGCGCCTATCTGCTTGAAGAAATCCAAATCTATGACATAACTCTGCGCTGCCTCCAAATAGGCTGCGATACTCTCAAAGCAGGAGAGCTCCTTACTCTGCGTGCGCTGTCCATAATTGAAATGTACAGCGATGATCTCATACTCTTCTCTTTTGGCGATAGCCGCACTCAAAGCGCTATCCATACCGCCGGAAATAATGCAAACTGCCCTTTTTGCCATTCTTGCCTGCCCCCCTACTTTTGATATATCTAATTTTACCGATATTGGCTATAATTTGCCCATGAGCATTACTTTAGAAAACCAAACCGATTTTCCGCTTGTTCTGGAGAAGCTGGAGGATATCGCAAACTTTTTGACACAAAGAGAGATTGAGCTTATCCTCTGTGACAATAACACGATCAAACAGATAAACGCAGAGTATAGAGGCAAGGGTATGCCCACGGATGTTCTCAGCTTTCCTCTCGAGGGTGATTTTGCCATGCAGCCGCTTGGGACGATCATCATCTCCGCTGATATGGTTTTTCAAAAAGCCAAGGAGCTTGGACACACTCCTCAAGAAGAGTGCTCTTTGCTCTTTATCCATGGGCTGCTGCACCTTTTGGGGTATGATCACGAAAAGGATGACGGAGAGATGCGAGCGCGCGAAGAGGAGCTTATCGGCACATTTTCCCTGCCCAAAAGCCTTATTGTCCGCACACAGAAGGAGGAGAAAGAGATATGAATTTTGTAATTTTTGTTCTCTCTATGACAGTTCTTATCTGGGGCGCGAGTCTGCTTATACGAGCGAGTGAAAAAATCGCTTTGAGATTTGGCATTTCCGAATACATCATCGGTGCGACACTCATAGCGATCGGTACCAGTCTGCCTGAAATGGCGACAAGTATCCTAGCAAGCAGTGCCAACAAGCCCCAGATTGCTCTAGCCAATGTCGTAGGGAGCAATATTTTCAATATCACCCTCATTCTCGGTTTTGTTTTTCTCATCTCCAAAAGGATAGAGCCGGATCGTGATTTCTTTGCAAAAGACAGCACTTGGGCCATCTTGCCCATATTTCTCTTTATCTTGATGATTTTTGATGGTCAAATTTCTCGTTTTGAAGGGATGCTGCTGCTCTTTTTGATGGGTGCGTATATCCTTTTTCTTGTCAATGAAGCGCAAGGCATCATTTCAGCCGAGATCGAGGAGATGCATAGTCAGATCGATCAAGAGGGCAGCCAAAATTTCTCTTGCCTGACAACACTTCTGCTGGCATTTATGGGACTCGCATCTGTTCTTGGCGGAGCCTATTTCGTCATCGAAAGCGCTACTGAGATTGCGCGGGGATTTGGTATTTCAGAGTGGATCATCGGGATTGCGATGCTGAGCCTGGGCACCTCGCTTCCGGAGCTTGTTGTGAGCATATTTGCTGCTCTCGAAGGCAAAGCAGACATGGCTATAGGCAATATCATCGGCTCCAATATGGCAAATACGACACTTGTTTTGGGAGGAGCGGCGCTCGTGCATCCGCTCACTCTCAAGCCGACAGATTTTCTCTTTGACATTTCATTGATGGTGATCGCGTCACTTATACTTGTGTTTCTCACCGCCAATAGACTCTATAGCAAACCTGCAGGAATATCGCTTTTGATTTTATTGGCGCTCTTTCTCGATCATATTGTCGCAGTATTGTAAAATCCTTAGATTTGTAAATTTAATGATATTTTGGTAGGATAAGCAAAATCAATTTAGGAGTATAGAAAATGGGAAGCTTCTCTTTACGATACTATTTGGCTCTCTTTGCGGCAGTTTCGTCTCTACTTCATGCAGATATCGATATTCACGAAGGGATGTGGGAGATCAAGGGCAGTATTGAGTCTAGCGGCTTGCCTATCCAGATACCGGAACAGAAAACTTCTCAATGCATCACCAAACAAAACAGCATACCCCAAACCAATAGTGAAGTAGCCAAATATTGTCAAGTTGCCGAACAAAAGATAGAAGGCAACACCATAAGCTGGAAAATGCAGTGCAAAAATAATATCCAATCAGACGGCACCATCTCCTACCGTGGAGATACTTTTGATGGCTTCATCACTGTGCATACACAAATTCCACAACTAGGAAGCGTCAAGATGACTACCAGAGTGGAGGGAGTCCGTACGGGAGAGTGTCGATAATCCCGCGCTGCGACTACCCTTTCGAGCTTCTCTTGTGTCTGATGGACGACCAGAGCGATAGAACAATCATCACTGCCCCGATAAGCCCGGTGACAATTTCAGGGATATGCACCTTCACGCTCAAAAGCATTATGAGCGCCAAAATCCCTATCGCATAGTGCGCTCCATGCTCAAGAAAGATGTACTCATCGAGTGTCTCTTTCTCTACCAGAAAAATCGTCAATGATCGCACAAACATGGCTCCGATACCAAGTCCGAGCATGATGATGATGATATCTTTTGTGATCGCAAAGGCGCCGATAACACCATCAAAGGAGAATGAGGCATCCAAAACCTCCAGATACAAAAAGCCGCCGATACTTCCTCTTTTGATCATATTTCCTAGAGCCGGATCATCCTCTTCGCTCTCGATCATAGTACTGACGATATCGACACCGATATAGATGATCATCCCCCACAAACCTGCCATCAATACAGCCAATTTCTGCTCCTCGGCCACAAGCGACAAAGTCACAACGATAGCCAAAAGAGAGAGAAATACCGGTATGGTCTTGACTCTTCCCAAAAGTCCCAGTCTTCTCTCCAGATCACCAAGCCAATGTACCTCTCTCTCTTTGTCAAAGATAAAATTCAAGAAGACGAGCAGAAGAAAAACTCCTCCAAAAAGAGAAATTTCGGCATTGTGCGCTATGAGTTTGGCTGAATATTCACTTGGATTGTTGAGCGCCAATCTCCACACATCTGCAAGACTCATATCGGCTGTCTGCGCGACGATAAAGAGCGGAAAGAGCAATCTCATACCAAACACGGCGACCAGCATACCCGCTGTCAAAAAGAGTTTTTTCCAAAACTCATCCCATGTTTTCAAAACAGAAGCATTCACCACTGCATTATCAAACGAGAGCGAGACCTCCAATACCCCCAAGATCAACACAATCACGATCATATTGAAGGCGTTGCCCCATCCGCCCAGATGGTGTCCCCACCATCCTGCGATCAATAGACTTATCGCGGTAAAAATAAAAGAAAATTGAAAATATTTCAAGAACTATCCTGCTTTTTTGAAAGATAAAAACCAAGTGGTATTGTAGCCAAACAAACGGTAATTTTAGCAAAAACTAAATCTCTGGCTTCTGCCAACTATTCTGTCAAATGAATTTTTTTGATCACAAAGTCTTCAGCCGCCGCCCACGAAATGAAGCAGCTCAATTCTGTCATTCTCATTCAAAAGATGGCTCTCCCACGCATCCTTTTTGACGATCTCCATATTCACAGCCGCCGCCATCACCTCAACTTTGAGTCCGAGACTCTCGATAAGCATAGAGAGTGTTGTCTCTCGGGGACACTCTTTGCTGTTTCCGTTTACGATGACTTCCATTTCTCTTCCTTTGAGGTTTTTTCTACTCTTTGCAGGGATATTTTGTGTAGGGCGCCAAGAGATTGACTACGCCCAAATTGCGTTTAGCCAGTGCCATCTGGCATGCCGTCGCTCCGGCGCTGTTGAGGGCATCGGGCTGCGCACCGCTGTCGAGCAAAAATTGCACTATCTTCGTATCGCCGGTATAGGCAGCCTGATGGAGCGGAGTGATGCCATCACTATTCTTGATATTCATATCTGCCTCATTCACCACCAAATAACGAACGATCTCTTCTCTATTTTGCCCGATAGCATAATGAAGCGGAGTCAATCCGTTGGCATCTTGGACATCGACATCCACATCTTTCTCGATAAGCATTTTTACGATCTCCAGCTTACGAAGCTTGACGGCCATATGCAGCGGAGTGATTCCGGACTTAGAGTGCGCCTCCAAATCCTTTCCGCTATCGATAAGCTGTGCGATTTTGACACTATCCCCATCATAAATCGCTTGATGCAAGGGCGTCCATCCATTGACACCGTCAGCGTTGAGTGTTGACATTACCAATAAAATAAAAATTATGCGTATCACAAATCACCTTTTTGAGTTTTTATACCCAAATTCATACGAGAAGTCAAATAAGAGCGCCTCTAAAAACTCAATAATAGACTGCCACAGCTTTTTCAAAGTCTCGCAGTGACGGGGAGTTGTCATTGCGAGCGAAGCGCGGCAATCTAGTTTTTAGAGGCGCTCATACATTCTTCAATCATAAAAGAAGAGTTGTTTGATTCTCTTCTTCTGTTTCTCAAATTGTCGAAACTCCTCGGAGAAGAGTACCTCTTGACGCTTTTCTCTCTCATCAACTTCGGTTATAAAAAGCTCAATTGCCTTTTGCCTGTCACCCTCTTGCAGCGATGGCTCTTGGAGCATAGAGACAAATTTTGAATGCTGGACGCTATAGTCATGGAAATCACCCAAAACATCCTGCATCCCTTTAAACATATTTATGGTTTCATCATATCTATTTGGCTGGATAAAAGGCTTCATAATTTCAATCAAATAGCGCAAATTTTTAAATTCTATACGCAAACTATGATAGACCGCCGCTTCTGTTTGGGGCGCCTCTTGGATTGTTTTGCCCTTTTTGATGATCTTGTCGATAAGATTTTGCAAAATCTCTATAGCCGTGATAATTATCGGCTGTGATATCTTCTCGCTTGAACCATACTCTAAAATTTGCGGTCTCTTCATCACTGAAATTTGCTCAATAAGTATTTGACTTTCAGCAAACCTGTCAAGTGTTTTGTCGATCAATTTTTCTTCGTCACGAATCAACTCCTCTATCGCAAGTGACTCTTTTCGCAGAGGCTTTGGTATGTGCGATTTGTAACTGTTCATTTTACCAAGGAGCACATCAATATCCCGCTTGGTATTGGTTTGAGTCATCAGATCTGAGAATTTTCTTCTCTGCTGCTCGATCCATTCAGGCACAAAACACTCTTTGAAAAGCGCCAAAAAGCTTCTCAGTTTTCTTATCGAAACTCGAAAACGGTGCAGCGCTTCCGTATCGTCCCTCCCCGATAGGAGCATAGCTCTATTTTGCTCTACCTTCTCCGCAAGAGCAATGACCATTTTTTCTACTGCCAAACGGGTACTTTCAAAAGGCAAAATAGTTTCCGGAGGACTTTCGGGCTCAGACATCAGCGATGGGATACAAGAGGATTTGGCAAGCGAAGCATTGTTGAAGCGCGTATCGTCTGTCACTTCAGCTATAAGGAGATGTGAAAAGATCGGAGGGAGTTGGAACTGCATCGCCGAATCAAGATCGTCGAACTCTATCTCCACAAAACAGAGTCCTTTGAGTGACTTGCGAAAGCGATCCATCTCGTAGGTGACACCTTTGTACTCAAAAACATAGCGCTTCTTCTCGACTATTTTGCCGATATGAGCGGGTAGAAAACTTTCAAATTCTTCTTGAGTCACAGGATATTCACGCTCCTCGCGTGCTATTCCCTCTCCATTTTTGATAGTTTTATAAAAATGATTGTTGCTTCTGCGATACCGAACAAACTCTCCATTCTCGGGCGCAAGGTAAAATTGCTGAAGTGCAA
>DZAQ01000089.1 GCA_022729615.1 Sulfurovum sp. | reverse complement strand
TATCTGCTGATACTGTACTGCACAAAGAATTTGATCTTGGTCTTTTTCTGCGGCAGCGGGTAGTCTTTGTAGGCAATACGGATGACATGGAGAGTATTTTTATCCAGAAGCTCATATCCCATCGAGTGTTCTAGGCGCAAATCGGTGATATTGCCGTTTGAATGGAGGTTGAATGAGACGACATTGACCCCTTGCTGTCCGGTTCTGGCGGCAACTTCCGGATAGCCGTTGCGGTTAAGCGTCATCTGTGTAATGCGATGGATGATGGCAAGATTGTCATTGATAAATTTTTTCTGCTCAGCCGAAAACCCGTCAAATTCACTTCCGTAAAGCTCATTGATCATATTTTTTGTAGAGGAGTTTGCTTGCCGGGTGGGAGCTGATTGGACGAGATTTGATCTGCTGCTGCCCATGAGCGCATTGGCGAGCGGGGAGGTGTATTGTTTGGCGGGCTGTTTTTTTGCAATAGTGCGTTTGTTTGGCTGTGGTTTCGGGGTGGATTTTTGGATTGCTTGTTGTTTTGCAGGTGATTTTTTCTCTATAGGTTTTGGCTCACTTTTTACAGTCTTCTCTTTTGGTTTCTCCTCTTTTTTGACGATCTTCTCTTTTGGCTTTTCTGCCTCTTTGGTGGCGTTATTCTCCTGATCTGCCTTTTTGGCAGCGACCAATCTCTTCTCGTCAAGAATTTTTTGCTGCGCGACCGGCTCCTTTTTGGCGATCTCTTTTTTGGGGATCGGCTTTGGCTCTACAGGCGGCGGAGTCGGCTCCATAGGAGGCTGTGGCGGGGGAGTGGTTTGCTGCTGCGGCGGCGGCGCGACAAATTGGGACAGATCAAGTGTCATCTTCTTTTCGCCTTTGACGGGAGGCGGAAAAAAGATTTTTTCAGACCCTGCCCAAAAAAGAAGAAGTAC
Organism: Sulfurovum sp.; assembly: GCA_022729615.1. Taxonomy (GTDB): domain Bacteria; phylum Campylobacterota; class Campylobacteria; order Campylobacterales; family Sulfurovaceae; genus SZUA-451. Next base: position 4,392 of record DZAQ01000089.1, on the reverse strand, counting down.
CAAAAGGTGCAAGGCAATTGAGAGCGCAAATCCGCCTAGTGTTCTTAGTCTCTCTCTTGTTTGACTCGATATCATCGCTTTTGGCTGCCTAATTTTAAATATCGTTTATACTCTGTGGAGTTTCTGTTTTTTACCGTGAGAGAGTGTAGCCGCAACACCCTAAATTATTTGAAACAGTGTATAATCTCGGGAATTATACCGAAAAAGGATATGAATCATGGGTTATGAGAAGAGTATAGATGCTTTTGGTGAGGCATACCGCGTCATTCCCGGCGGAGTGGATTCGCCGGTACGCGCATTTGCGAGTGTAGGCGGGACGCCTCTTTTTATCGAGAGAGGTGAGGGCGGATATATTTATGATATCGACGGCAACCGTTATATTGACTATGTCCAAAGCTGGGGTCCATTGATTTTCGGTCATTGCGATAAGGATATAGAGGCAGCGGTTATCGAGGCTGCAAAGCGAGGTTTGAGTTTTGGGGCGCCCACGACTTTGGAGACAAGGTTAGCCGAGGAGATCGTCTCGCTTTTTGATGGGATCGATAAGGTGCGCTTCGTGAGTTCCGGTACTGAGGCGGTGATGAGCGCATTGCGACTGGCGAGAGGCTATACCGGGCGAGATGATATCATCAAGTTTACAGGGTGTTATCATGGGCATAGCGATTCACTGTTGGTGCAAGCGGGCAGCGGAGCGGCAACATTTGGCAATCCAAGCAGTCCGGGTGTGCCGGCAGATTTGACGAAGCATACACTATTGGCACAATACAACAATATCCAGAGTGTTGCCAAATGTTTTGAGCAAAGCGTGAATGGTGTCGCATGCGTCATTATCGAGCCCATCGCGGGAAATATGGGATTGGTGCCGGCGACGGAAGAGTTTTTGACACAGCTCAGAGCGCTTTGTGACGAGCATGGTACGCTATTGATATTCGATGAAGTGATGAGCGGTTTTCGTGCCTGTTTGAAAGGCGCGCAAGGGATCACGGCGGTGAAGCCGGATATGGTGACATTCGGTAAAGTGATCGGCGGCGGTATGCCTGTGGGCGCTTTCGGCGCTGGGGCGAAGATCATGGCGCATCTCTCGCCTGAGGGTCCTGTCTATCAAGCAGGCACACTCAGCGGCAATCCTGTGGCGATGGCGGCAGGGCTTGCGGCAGTGACAAAACTCAAGCACAATCCGTCGCATTATGTCACCCTCGGCAATCGCGCCAAAGCGCTTATGAAGGGCTTCAAAAGCGCGGCAAATAGTGTCTCGATCGCACTTGAGACCGATGTGAGAGGAAGTATGTTCGGCTTTTTCTTCAGTGATACGCCTATCAGCAACTTTGAAGAGGCACTCCAAAACGATACGGAAACCTTTGCGAAATTTCACAGAGGTATGCTTGATAGAGGGATATATCTGGCTTGTTCGGCATATGAGACAGGATTTATCTCGACACAAACGACCGATGCGATGATAGAGGAGACGATCAGGGCTGCATATATAGTACTTCAAGAGATAGCAGAGTCAAAACAATCTTAAGCAAAGGGATCCGAGATGCAAGAGCAAGAAAAAAACAGGGTCGAAAGCGAACCGAAACTCAAAAAAGTTGTTGAAGCTGCTGACGGACTCAGTCTGGGGATCTCGATCGTTGTGGCAGTACTTCTCGGGGTGGGGATCGGTTTGGGGCTGAAACATCTCTTTGGTCTCTCTTGGCTCTTGTGGATTGGAGTCTTTTGGGGTGTGGCTGCCGCTATCCTCAATGTCTATAAAGCCTATCAAAGACAGAAAAAATCACTTGACGAACTCGCGAATGATCCTCGCTATGCCAACAAAAACTATCTCAATCCAGATGATGATGAAGATGAGTGATGTGTACAAAAAAATTCTGAATACTCTATTGATCGTAGATATCGGAGTAATTCTCTTTTGCCTGCTCTCGGGTCATCGCAACTGGCTCTATACGACACAGATAGGTTTTTTCAGCTCTGCTTTGGTGATGGCAGCTTCGATGGCAAGTTATCGCAATATGATCCAAAAGAGAATAGGCGAGGGAGGTATCATCTCGAATGATGAGCGTGATGCGCTTGACAAGATAGACGATCCCCATGAACTCTATGACGAAAAAGTCAATGAATCCAAAGAGGATGAGGCTTTGATATCGCAGGAGGATGAGGGAGTCAAAAAGCGCACCCCTTTTGAGATCATCAAGGATAGCAGAGCCTTTTTGTCCTATTACCGTATCGGCGCATACTTTTTACTTGTGGTCGGGTTTTTTTATCTTCAGCGCCATAACTATCTGCATATCCCCTCCTACCTTTTCGCACTGAGTTTGCCGCCGGTAATCGTAGTGATTTTATTGGTACGGGCAAACAAAACAACTCAAATTTAATGAAAGAGAAAAAATGTTAAACACAAATCTAAGAAAAACTGTTGCGTTTCTTTTGGCAAGTACCGTTCTCTCCTTTGGCGGCACGATATCCGGTGTGGTATTGGATAAAAAAAGTTCCAAGCCAATCCCCTCAGCGATCATCACCGTAGATGATAAAGAGTATCGCACAGATGAAAAAGGAGCTTTTAGCCTCTTTGCGACCAAAGAGATCGGAGTGCGTGCCATAGGATATGGGCGGATATTCTCAAAAGATGGGGGTACCATTTATCTGGAGTCTATCAGACCCAAAGCGCTCTATCTCTCCAGTTACGGCGCTACTAGCAGCAAGATCCTCGGAAATGCGAAACGCTTGATACGAACAACTCAGCTCAATGCCTTGGTGATCGATATCAAAATGGATCGAGGTCAAATTGCTTTTAAAACTTCAGATTCCACAGCCGGGAGTATCGGCGCGCAGAAGAGTATATTGTTTCGAGATTTGCCCGGATTTATCGATGGACTCAAAAAAGAGGGGATCTATACAATAGCCCGTATCGTATGTTTCAAAGATACACCCTATGTCGCGGCGCATCCGCAGTCGGGGGTCAAGAGATCGGACGGCAAACTCTTCAAGGACAACGAGGGGCTCTATTGGATAGATCCATCCCAAAAAGAGGCTTGGAAGTATATCGCCGCGATCGCCAAAGAGAGTGCGAAGGCGGGATTTGATGAGATTCAGTTGGATTATGTACGGTTTCCTGATCGCAAAGGGCTGCGGTTTGCCGTTGACAACACCCCTTCAAATCGTACACAAATCATAGGGAAATTTTTGGGCTATATGAGATCGCAGCTGACTCCTTATAATGTTTTTATCGCTGCTGATATTTTCGGATATGTGAGTTGGAATGAGAGTGATCTTGGTATCGGACAAACGATAGGGGCAGTCGCAAAACATGTTGATTATCTCTCCCCGATGCTCTATCCGAGCGGCTATCATGTAGGAATACCCGGATACCGCAATCCGGTCAAAGCCAATTATGAGATCGTAAAACTCTCACTCGATAGCGCGCTCAAAAAATCAGGAGGCTCTCCGCTGGCATACCGTCCTTGGCTCCAATCCTTTAGAGACTATGCTTTTGACAGAAGACAATACGGCAGCAGGGAGATCGGGGCGCAGATCAAGGCGAGTGATGATTTCGGCAGTGACGGATGGATGTTGTGGAACCCGCGAAACAGCTATAGTGCCGACGGGCTATAGTCCGGGTGGGCAGTGTGATAAGTTTTTTTCGCGGCGCTCTTTTTGTGTTGCTATCGATAAGCTCTCTGTGGGCAGATGAGGCGCAAAAAGGCATCCCGATTTTGTGTTATCATCGTTTTGGCGATCAAGTAAACGATGAGATGACCATAAAAAACAGTACCTTTAAAAAGCAGCTTGCTTGGCTGAAAGACCATAACTATACGGTTATCCCGCTAGAAAGAGCAGTGAACTATCTCAAAAAACTTGAAATTACAATTCCTGAAAAATCGGTTGTTATCACGGTGGATGACGGGCACAGAAGTGTCTATACCGATATGGAGCCGATCGTGAGAGAGTATCAGATCCCTGTTACACTCTTTATCTATCCTAGCGCCATTTCAAACGCAAAATATGCTATGACTTGGGAGCAGCTTCGAGAGTTGGAGGCTACCAATCTTTTTGTCGTGCAGTCGCACACCTATTGGCATCCCAATTTCAAAAAAGAGAAAAAGAGACTCCCAAAAGAGGAGTATGACCGTTTTGTCACTCTACAGCTAGGTGATGCGATCAAAAAACTTGAAACTAAGACAGGACATAAAATAGAATATTTGGCGTGGGCATTTGGAGTTGTGGATGATGACCTGAAGATGAGAGCTAAGGAGCTTGGGTATAGCGCTGCGTTTACTATAGAGAGACGCTACGCAACCCAAGCTGACTCCATGATGCTTCTGCCTCGTTTTATGATCGTAGAGCAGTTTGGAGTGAAAGTTTTTGAGGATATCGTGAGCGGGAGAGCAAAGAGAT
>DZAQ01000088.1 GCA_022729615.1 Sulfurovum sp. | reverse complement strand
GTAAGAGTAAGAGAGAATTTCTTGCGCAAAAAATTGGGCAGAAGCGAAACGGATGAATCTTTGGATGCCTCCATCAAAGATGTGTGTCAAAAAATGGGCGCATCGAATAAGACGAAATATAGAGCGCTCTTCTATGCGCTGCTCAAAAAGGCATTGGCATAATTCTTGCAGATATCCAATGCGGCATCTAGGCGCATTGGAGAGAGAGGAAGCTTATGCTATCCCTTGTAGTTTTCTAGATATTTCGTGTCGAAATTATTGGTTCGGAAGTCTTCATTGCGCATCATTTTGCGGTGGAAATCAATCGTTGTTTTGACTCCCTCTACTCTGAACTCATCAAGCGCTCTTTGCATTTTGGCGATCGCAAGAGTGCGTGTAGGCGCCCAAACGATAAGCTTGCCGATCATCGAGTCGTAGTGGGGCGGGATGAAATAGCCGGCAAATGCGTGGGTATCCATGCGGACATCTTTGCCTCCCGGTGCGATCCAGTTTTCGATTTTGCCGGGTGATGGCAGAAAGGTGACAGGGTCTTCCGCGGTGATACGGCACTCAATAGCATGACCTTGAAGATGGATGCTCTCTTGCGGCGGCAATGCTTCACCTTCGGCAACACGGATCATCCACTCGATGATATCAAGCCCGCTTACCTCTTCGCTCACGCAGTGCTCGACCTGCAGTCTTGTATTCATCTCCATAAAATAGAAGTTTTTGTCACGATCCACAAGAAACTCAAAGGTGCCTGCATTCTGGTATCCAAGATGTTTGGCGGCTTTGACGGCAGAGGCTAGAAGCGCTTCCCGCTGCGGTTCATCGAGGAGAATGGCAGGAGACTCTTCGATGAGTTTTTGGTGTCTGCGCTGCATAGAACAGTCGCGTTCACCGATATGGATGGCATTGCCGTGTGTATCTCCCATCACTTGAACTTCGATGTGTCTTGGATTGAGAATAAATTTCTCCATATAGAGCGACCCGTCGCCAAAAGCCGAGATGGCTTCTGCTTCACAGGCTAGAAAAGCATTTTCAATGTAAGTTTCATCCTCGACGACGCGCATACCTCGCCCGCCTCCTCCGGCAGAGGCTTTGAGTATGACGGGGTATCCCATCGCTGCGGCAAGCTCTTTCGCCTCCATGGCATCACCGACTATCCCATCACTTCCCGGGATGGTGGGTACGCCGGCTTCTGCCATGACCTGCTTGGCTTTGGATTTGTCACTCATCATCTGCATGACATCCACACTCGGTCCGATGAAGGTGATATGGTGGTGTGCGCACACTTCAACAAAGGTTTGGTTCTCGCTCAAAAAGCCATATCCGGGGAAGATGGCATCACATCCGGAGATCTCCGCGGCTGAGATGATGGCAGGGATGCTGAGATAGGAGTCAGCGCTCTTTGGACCGCCGATACAGATAGCAGCGTCAGCAAACTGAAGATAGCCAGCCCCTTTGTCACCGGTGGAATAGACCGCAACCGCCTCTTTCCCCATCTCTTTGATCGTTCGAATCGCCCTAAGCGCGATCTCGCCCCTATTGGCGATCAGTATTCTTTTGATCTCAGCCATAGTTTACGCTTTTTCTATAATAAAAAGCGGCATTCCATACTCGACAGGATCGCCATCTTTGGCAAGAATCTCCAAAATAGTGCAGTCAAACTCAGCCTCAAGCTCGTTCATGATCTTCATCGCTTCTAGGATACACAAAGTGGTTCCTTTGGAAACCTTGCTGCCGACTTTGACAAATGCCGGAGTGCTTGGGGATGGAGAAGAGTAAAATGTGCCGACCATCGGAGAAGTAATACTGTCGCCTTGCGGTGTCGCCGCCACCTCTTCATGGGACGCTTGGACGGCAGCAGCTTTTGGCGTAGGTATCGCCGCAATAGGCTGTGCGTGTACGGGAGCAGCCTGAATAACTCCTCCTGCTGCCTCTTTTTCTATACGAATCTCAAAATCTTTCTGTTTTATATTGATTTTGGTGATGTCACCCTCTTTGAATAGATGCACTAACTCTTTAATCTCTTCAAACTTCATCATTGCTCCTTATGGTTTCGTACCATTTATTGATATAATACTATATCTGAAATGGCTTTATAGAGAGCCTAAATAGAGTAAAAAAATAGAAATTTTACAAGAAAAGGGGAAATGAATGGGGCTCAAATCAGACAAATGGATACGCGAAAAATCACTCAACGAGGAGATGATCACCCCTTTTTGCGAAGGATTGATAGGAGAAGGTGTCGTGAGTTACGGCTTGAGCAGCTATGGCTATGATATCCGAGTGAGCAATGAATTCAAGATATTTACCAATGTAAACTCAACGGTAATTGACCCAAAAGATTTCGAGCCTGCAAATGTGGTTGATTTTGAGGGAGATGTCTGTATCGTACCCCCGAACTCGTTTGCACTGGCGAGAACGGTTGAGTATTTCAAGATGCCGCGAGATACCCTAGCGATCTGTTTGGGTAAAAGTACCTACGCAAGATGCGGTATCATCGTCAATGTCACCCCTTTTGAACCGGGATTTGAGGGACATATCACCATAGAGATATCCAATACCACACCGCTTCCTGCCAAGATATATGCCAACGAAGGGATCGCGCAGGTGCTCTTTTTGCAAGGCGATGAGCAGTGTGAAACAACCTATAGCGACCGAAAAGGAAAATATCAGAGCCAAAGAGGCATCACGCTCCCTCGAATACTCAAAAGCGGGGAAGCGAAGTAGTTTTAGAGGCGCCCTTTGCTTTGACTCATCTTGAGAAAGAGTTTGAGCGATTTTTTTGCTCTGTGATCCATGCTGTAGTGAATATGATCAAGATACCAGAGGAGCTCGGCAGGAGTAATATCTCTCTTGAGAGCCTCTTTTTTGAGGATAGTTTGGGGGATTTTGATCCGTTTTTTGGCAAAAGCCTTGGCAAGTTTTGTGATCTCTTTTTCGTGAGTGTTGAAACAGAGTCTGGCAAAAACAAACGGAAGATCGGTTTTTTCTTTCCAACGCAAGGCGAGATCTACCCCTTCGGTACCGGAGAGAAACAGCTTGAGCGCCTTGTCCCCGATGGTTATTTTGCCGTGCAGACCGAGTACTTTTGCCAGCATATTGGATGTTGCCGACTCATGATCTTCCTCATTGGCTCCGGGGAGAACCAAGACGCTGTAAACCGCCCCGTCAGCGACGATGCCAAGGTCGCTGCAGCGGCACCCTTTGGAGGCGATACTCGAGATGAAAGCTGCGTCTATGGCTCTGTTTTTGAAAGCTCTATTGATATTGCTTGGGTAGTCCCGCTTATACCGAATCGATTGTTGTGTTTGTGTATGGGGCAGTGTGCGCTTCAAAAAGAGTTGAAACGGCAAGAGATTGAGATAGTGGATAGAGCCGAAAATCACACAACAGCCTTTTGAAAATAGAGATAGCCAGATGGGCAATTATAGCAAAAGTAAGCATGATTACTTTATAATCAGAAAGAAATACACAAAGCGAGAATTATATATGGTGAAAGTTGAATTTTTAGGACCTATTGCGCGTGCGCCTATCGAGGTAGAAGCAAAATCCCTTGAGGAGCTCTCCTCGGTTTTGAAACAGGATGAATCCCTGCTCTCTTGGCTTCCAAAGTGCGCCGTAGCACTGAATGATGAGATGGTAATGAGTTTGGATACACCCCTCAAAGATGGCGACAAGATCACTATTTTGCCTCCTGTGTGCGGAGGGTAGGCATGGAGCTCTATTGTGGTCCATTGGATGTCAAGAGTATCTTTGCCAAGTGGCTCGATGAAGAAAAAGAGTCCAATTATGGCGCCTATATCCCGTTTGTAGGGACGATACGGGCAGAAAATGAGATTGAGGCGCTTAGTTTTGATATCTATGAGCCGATTTTGCAGGCGTGGTTTGATGCGTGGCAAGAAAGAGCATCCTCACTGGGGGCGAAGGTCAAAATGGCGCATGCCGTAGGGGATGTGCCTGTGCACACCTCCTCTTATATCTCAGCGGTATTTTCTCCAAAAAGAAGGGTGGCTTTGGAGCTGATCGAAGCGTTTGTGGAGGATTTCAAGGCAAATGCCCCTATCTGGAAATATGACATCATTCAAGGCAAAAGAGTCTATGCGGATGATCGCAGTACGCCGATGAACGGTGCTGGGATCTTGTCATGACTGCTGGCAAAATGCTTCATTTTGATGAATCTATGGCAATGCTTGAAAGTATAAGAATAGACCATTTTAAGACAAAAAAACTCTATCTTTGTGATGCGCTGGGCTATGTGCTCGCGGAAGATATCGTAGCCGATCACAACTCGCCCGAGTATCCGACCTCAGCAATGGACGGATATGCGTTTCGGCACGAGGATATGAAACAAGGCAGACTGAAAATCGCAGGTATCAATCCTGCCGGATCGACTCCTGAGGGTCAAGTGGCGAGCGGTGAGTGCATCAAGACCTTTACCGGATCACTGATGCCGCAGGGGAGCGATTCGTTGATACCGATCGAAAATGTCTCTGCCCAAGATGGGATGATCGTGATCAATGAAGAGGTTCCGTTGGGTTTTTCTGTGCGAGAGATCGGAGAGAATTATGCCAAGGGGCAAATGCTCATATCCAAGGGCACCAAGATAGACTTTCCTCAGATAGGGGTTATAAGTTCCCTCAATAGAGCCAATGTGCTTGTCTATGAGAAGCCTGTAGTGGCGATTATCTCTACGGGCTCAGAGTTGCTTCAGCTGGGCGAAGAGCAAACCAATGACGCGCAAATACGATCCTCCAATAATTATATACTCGAAGCGATCGTAAAGAAATATGATGGCGTGCCTCTGCAATTGGGATGTATTCAAGATGATAAAGAGACCATCAAGAATGAGATTACCGCTGCTTCAAAGAGGTCTGATATCGTTGTCACGACCGGCGGCGTGAGTGTCGGCGACTTTGATTTTGTGAAAGATGTCATTTTTGAATTGGGTTATGATATTGTATTTCAAGGTGTGCGCATCAAGCCGGGGCAGCATATTGTTGTGGCACGCAAATATGATAAGTTTATCGTAGGACTGCCTGGGTTCGCCTACTCCTCCACGGTCACGGCACTTCTTTATCTTGTCCCGCTGATAGAAAAGTTTCAACAGGGCAAGTGCTCTTTGCATACGGTAAAGGCGAAATTGAAAGAGCCTTTTGTCAAGCGTGCCAAAAAAGCAGAGTTTACCGTATGCAATGTCTCTCTTTTGGAGGGCGAATACTATGTTGATTTCAAAGATAAAAAAGTAGGCTCATCCGCTATTCTTACCAATATGCTTGGAGATACAGCCCTTTTGGTCACTTCAGAAGATGACAGCTC
>DZAQ01000010.1 GCA_022729615.1 Sulfurovum sp. | reverse complement strand
TAAAACCCTCTTCACTTTTGCCGCCTACCATCGGTTCGATGATTTGATTGCCGTTTGTATCAAGAAAATAGAGAGTAGGCGTCCCAATGGGCTGTTCGAGAGCAGCGGGAAGAGTCGATGCTTCACTGATATCTTTGTACTCTACGACGAAATTTTCATTGAGAAGTTTTTTGATGGGACCAAACTGCATATGTTCTTTGACCTTCTCGCATGAGCGGCATCCGGGCTGTGAGATAAAAATGATTTTTATCTTTGCATTTTGGACTGTTTGAGTGGTTGGTTGCGCTTCGCTCTCAGGCGCGCCGTAACTATATGAGATACCCAAGAGTATAAGGGCAAAAATGATGGAAAATCTTTTTTTCATTGATGTTCTCCTGTTTGTTATTAATCGCTTATTTCGATCAGCTTATCATCATCGCACTTTTTTTGAAGCTGTTTGATTTCCCCGAGACAGCTCTTTCCGCTCGGATTTCTCCGATCACAGCGACAGCCGTAGTGGTTCATTCTGATGTTAATTTTCTCGATAAGTGTCTCATCAAAGAGCTCGCTCTTGAGATAATTGTAGCAGTAGCAGAGTATCGCCTGATCAGAAGAGCTCTCCTTGCAGCCAAGCTCTTTGTTGATCATGGAGGTAGTAAAAACATCATTGCCGGAAAAATAGACAACATCACAGGCGGGATGGCTGCAAAACGAGTAGCCCCCATCCCCGATTTTGCTAATATCTTTGACATGATAATGGAGAATATCCTTCTCCACCTTGGAGCCCTTGATACCGCAGTGCGGACACTTATCACTGAAGAAAAGCACCTTCCCTCCTTTTTGCTACCCGCATTATATAGAAGATAATATTTATGTTAAATGGATTATATCAATAAGTTTGTTATTATCAATTGACCCCTGTCAAGAATGGTGCAGCTTTGTTGTGATATTATTGGTTTTTGAGTATAATTATGTAAGATTTTTATTAGGATAGTCGGATGAAAAAGATAGCGGGAATTGCATTTTTGACAACATTTCTCCATTCGGATTTTACGCTTGTGTATGAGATAGACGGCGGCGAAGAGGGAAAGCTTGAAGAGGTAATAGAGTATAAAAATGCCAATAATATCAAATTGTCTTTTCATAAAGCCGGTGAATCTAACCACTCTGAAGCGGAGGGACTCTATATCATCGACGGTGTGCGCTATTCTGTTGTCAAAGAGGATGGAAAACTTATCTATCTCAATATGGATAAGCTTGATGAAGTGGCAGGAAAAATGGCAAATGAGAGCAGAATGGCAACGCTCCAAGAGGGAAATAGGGCAAATGACAAGCCGTTTTTTACTCCTCTCAAGAAAGGTGCATCGAAGGTAGTTGGAGGCATCGAGGGAGAGATTTGGGATGTTGAATCGAGCGAGGATGGTGAGATTTTTCGAGAACAGATCGTGGTTACCGAGGAGAAAGAGATCGTAGAAGCGGTACTGATCTCTCTGGAGGTATTGAAGCAGTTTGGCGAGGCTCCAAACGGGCGTGAGTTTGATCATAATCTTGAAACTATGTTTCATGTGGATGATACCCATGTTTTACTCTGGGCAGAGGGTACAGAGTTTAAGAAATTTAGTAAAAAAAGTATAAATGAAAAAGTGTTTAGATTGCCGAAAGATGCGGTTGACGGTATCGATTCCATATCAAAATTAGTCAATATGTAATAAGGATTATTCTTGAAGAGCTCAAAGAGTGAAAATAATATGAGGCTTAAAAACCGATATTCTTATGGGATTTTTTTGGCTCTTTTTGTCTCTGCGGAACTCTTTGGTGCATCCGCCGGCTCTTTTAGAAGCTATGGCGTAAAATCTGCTCTCATCAATTATGAGATAAAAGGCACAGGGGTACTCTCCAAGGAGAATAACCTCTCGATCGAGGGGAGAGGCGCTTTGGTCTTCGATGATTGGGGAGCCAAAAAATATTTTGCTGAAAAATACATCGAATCTACACAGGGTATTGTCCAAAAATCCAGAACTGTTCGCACACTCCATCGTGAAGAGTATGGCAATGTTTTCAAAGTGGATTTTGAGAAACAGAGAGTTGAGACAAGCAGGAATTTGGTACTGATCGATGCCATCGAAAAGGGAAAAGATATCTATCAGGAGCAACTGCAGCGACTCCAAGAGAAAGGGAAGCGCGGAGAAACATCTTCGGTTCTTGGTTTACGATGCGATGAGTGGCTGATCGATAGCAAAAAAATCTGTTATTTCAAAGGGGTGCCGCTGAAGGAGGAGTATATGCTCTCGGGTATCAGTGTGACAAAAACAGCCATATTTGCCGAATTTGATAAAAATATCTCAGAAGACACTTTCGCACTTCCTGAGTTTGAAATGGACAAGCAAAAAGGTTTTTTGATCGAAAAGATGCCGACAGCTCCTGCGCCCCAAAAGCAGACCGCTGAAACAAATGAAAGCAATCAAACCGCAGAGCTAAAAAAAGAGAAAACAACGATAGTCGCGCAAATGGCGCAGGGTATGTTCGAGGAGCACAAAGCGCTCTTGCCAAAACTTCTGCAAGAGATGCTGGAGGCGCGAGTCTGTCTTGAAAATGCAGAAGATAGGATCGAAGCAAATGAGTGCATTGCCAAAGTCATTGAGACCGCAGAGCTCATAAGTGGTCAAATCGACAAAGAGAGTGAAATCACAGTTTGGACCAAGGTTGCAAAAGAGGCGATGCTTGAGGAGTATGAAGAGGGTATTATGGATATGAAACGAAGAATGCCATGTATCCGCGGAAGCCGCAATCTGGATGATTTGACCGCATGTATGCAAGGCGGAGCCGAGTAGGTTTTTTGGTCTCTTTATGAAATTTTACCGCATTTATATCGAACTGACCAATGTGTGTGGATTGAGCTGTTCTTTTTGTCCAACAAAGATGCTTCCCACACAAAAGATGACACCGCAATTTTTCGAATCCATCATACAGCAGGCAAGAAAATATACCTCGCAGATCGCCTGCCATGTCATGGGCGATCCGCTGACACTCTCAAATCTCAAAGAGTACCTTGACATCCTAGGCGCTTACGAAATGCGAGCGGTTTTGACAACAAGCGGCTATTTTCTCAAAAAACACTCTTATGATGTGCTTTTTCATCCTGCCGTCAAGCAGATCAATATCTCTCTCAATAGCTACAATAAAAATGATACGACTTTGACACTAGAGCAATATCTTGAACCTATTTTGAGCCTCTGCCGCAACAAAAAAGAGAATGCACTCTTCATCAATCTCAGGCTCTGGAATTTGGATGACATTTTGAGTGAAAAGAGTTTCAATCAGAGGCTTTTTGATATTTTGTCAGCCTATTTTGGCGTAGAGCTCAAAAGTGAAATTATTTTTGAGATGAGACCCAAAACTATCCGGCTTGATGAGAAAATTATACTTCATTTTGAGAACTACTTTGAGTGGCCATCGTTGCAAAATCCGCTCTATGGAGATGGAACTTGTCACGGGTTGCGCTCGCATATCGCGATCCTGGCAAGCGGTAAAGTTGTGCCGTGCTGTTTGGATTGTGACGGGGTGATGGAGTTGGGAGATTTGCATCATGATACGCTTGACGAAATACTCTCAAATAGCCGCGCCAAATCTATCGTTGAAGGATTTGGCAGGGGGAGGGCAGTGGAAGAACTCTGCCGACACTGCTCCTACAAAAGCCGCTTTGATGCTCCAAATGAAATTGAAAGCTAGCGATTGATTCTTGAAAATTTGCTTCCCTCAAGCGTGAGGTTGTACATCAGACCCTTGCTTCCAAAAATAAATCCTACTACCGGCTGATTGACGGTCGCTGAGCTTATATCTTTGCCGGCACCCACAGTGATAAGCGCAACAGAGCCGTCAACTCCTACCTCCCAGCCGTCGGCATTGATAAAGTCTTCAAGCGCTCTTTGGGTCAAAAAGACAATGATAATGGACTTTGCCTGAGCGCCCAGCTGAAATCCGATCGAAGCAGACGCTGTATTGTAGTAGAGCGGACTTTTGCCATTGATGCGCAGCACCCCTTCGCCATACTCACCGCCGACACCGATACCTGCCTTGATAACACTCGGGAAGATCAAAACACCTTTGGAATGAGCCAAAAAATCTTGCGCACCGCCAACCTCTTTTTTGAAATTATTGAGCGCCGTATCTGCTTCGATATTGATAACTTGCGCCGTTTTTGCAAAAAGTGACGAACTTAGAAATAAAAGTGCCACTAAAACAAATATCTTTTGAAATGCTTTCACTAAAAATCCTTTTGTAAGAAGATTGAAAAATATATCATAGCCAAATAGAGTTGAATCGGCGAAGTTTTTACCAAATAATCTGATATTTTTGCTATAATCGCATAAATTTATCAGTAGGGGTTTTAATGAATAAAATCGTAAAAAGCACAGTTTCAACACTTTTGATCGCTTTGGTAAGTGCGAATTTCACCGGCTGTACCCTGACAAAATCGCCTACTCCTCCGCCTCCGCCGCCTCCAAAAGAGGTCAAGCCTACTCCTCCGCCTCCGCCGCCTGTTGTGCCGCAATTGAGTGAGGAGCAGAAGCAGCTGAAATACAAAGAGTCCATGAAAAAAGTGGGCGCGAAGATCAAAAGCGATGCCAACTACAAAAAGCTGGATCTAAGTACGCCGGAACTCAAAGAGTGGTTTACGGATATCACTTACAAATTATGGGACAATCAGATAACACAAGAGCAGTTTATCGCAACGGGATTGGAAAAGTTTCCGAATCGCAGGTATGAGTTTGAAACTATCTCTTATGGATTGCTCTCAAGATAATTACAGTTGAACTTCTGCACACGCTTTGGGTGTGCAGAAGTTTTAGTGAATCTTTCCCTGGATAAAACTATCCATATCCTCCACGATAACCTCTAGCGTTCTCTCTGCATCGATGACATGAAGCAGATTTTTATCGGTATAAAATTTTTGGATCTGGACAAGCGGATCTGTATAGATTTTCATGCGGTCATTAAATACCTCTATGCTATCATCGCTTCTGACAACTTCGGCTTCAGCGGCACGACCCAAAATCCGCTCTTTCGCAACCGCCTCGCTCACGCGCACCTCGATGACCGAGAGAAGATCGATATCTTTTTGGGTTTGCAATATCTCATCAAATGCTCTCATCTGCTCTGCGCTTCTAGGATATCCATCTATCAAAACGGTCTCTCTGGGCGCGTGTTTGATGGCTGAGACGATCGTATTGATGATGATATCCAGCGGTACTAGCGCGCCTTTGGAGATATAGCTCTCGATGGTCTGCCCGAGTTCGCTGCCGCTTGCTACCTCTTCGCGGAGCATATCGCCTGTGGAGTAGTGGACGATACTGTCACTGTGTTTTTGGGCTATGAGACTGGCATCGGTTGTTTTGCCTGAACCGGGCGCCCCAATGATAAGAAAGAGTTTTTTCATAGAGTTATCCTTAAAAATTAACTGTTTTGAGTCTGTCTGATGCGCAAACCAAGCTCTTTGAGCTGCTCTTCATCGACTATGCCGGGTGCTTGTGTCAAGAGGCACTGTGCCTTTTGGGTTTTTGGGAATGCGATGACATCACGGATACTCTCTGTCCCGCTCATCAGCATGATCATCCTGTCGAGTCCCATCGCAAAACCCCCATGCGGAGGGGCGCCAAACTTGAGCGCGTCTAGCAAGAAGCCGAACTTCTCTGCCGCCTCCTCTTCTCCGATCCCAAGAAGTTTGAAGACCTCTGATTGGATAGCCTCTTTGTGGATACGGATCGAACCGCCGCCGAGCTCTGTGCCATTGAGGACGATATCATAAGCTATCGACTGGATATCCTCGATATCTTCAAAGTCAAATCCTCCATTTTCGGTGAGTTTGGGCATCGTGAAAGGGTGGTGGAGCGCTTTGGTGCGTCCATCTTCGACCTCAAACATCGGGAAGTCAACAACCCAGAGAAACTCAAACTTATCTTTGGGGATGATCTCCATCTCCTCTGCCAGGAAGATACGAAAGCGCCCCATATAGTCAAGTACGGTCTTCTTTTCTCCTGCACCGAAGAATACGGCGTCACCTACGGCAAGCTGACATCTCTCGACGATAGTTTCAAGATCTTCATCGGTGAAAAATTTCGCCAGCGGTCCTTTGAGCCCATCCTCTTTCATCTGGAAGTAGCCAAGCCCCTGCGCTCCAAATTTGCGTACATACTCCTCAAAACCCTTCATTTGGCGTTTGGAGAAGATATTGTCGCCGTTTGGTACTTTGAGGGCTTTGATACGATTTTTTTTGGGTGATTTGGCAATACCGGAAAATATCTCATTGTCACATCGCTCGAAAATATCGATGACATCCACCATGGCAAGATCATAGCGCATATCGGGTTTGTCGGAGCCATAGCTCTCCATCGCGTGAGTGTGTGTCATTCGGTTGAAAGTCGTCGGGACACTCAATCCATTTTTTGTAAAAATCTCATAGATAAGTCTCTCTGCAACAGTGATAACATCCTCTTGGTCACAAAAGCTCATCTCGACATCGATCTGGGTAAATTCGGGCTGTCTGTCGGCACGCAGATCCTCGTCTCTGAAGCACTTGGCGATCTGGAAATAGCGGTCAAAGCCGCCTACCATCAAGAGTTGCTTAAAAAGCTGCGGCGATTGGGGCAGGGCATAAAACTCTCCCTTATGTACACGGCTTGGTACGAGATAGTCTCTCGCTCCCTCGGGAGTTGACTTGGTGATTATCGGTGTTTCAACCTCCAAGAAGCCCATCTCATCAAGTGCGTTTCGTGCTGCCATAGTGACTTTGGAGCGGAGCTTGAAGATATCATATGATCTTTGTGTGCGAAGCTCGAGATAGCGGTATTTGAGTCGTATCTCTTCGTTGACCTTCATGTCGCCCAGCTCAAATGGCATAGGCAATGAACGGTTTTCGATAATGATTTCATCAACAACAATCTCGACTTTGCCGGTTTTGAGATTGGGGTTTTCGAGTCCTTCTCCTCTGGCTCTCACCTTGCCCGTGACGACAAGAACGAATTGATCTCTCACACCTTCGGCCGCTTTGTGGGCTGTCGTGTTGTCTGCCGGGTCACAAACGAGCTGAAGCACTTGATCTTTATCTCTAATATCTATAAATATTACACCGCCATGGTCTCTTCTGCTGGCGACCCAGCCGCAAAGAGTGATACTTTGACCGATATGGCTTTCATTGATTTCTGCACAATAGTGTGTTCTCACGCGATTTCCTAAACGATAAAATTAGGTAAATATTATAGCTAAATGTTATTAAAAAATGAGACTAGCATCTGCAAAAGCCCCCACAAAATAGGGATTGTGTATGGATATGAAAATATTTTAAAGTAAGAGTATGATACTCTATCACATATAAATAGCGCAAAGGTCAAAACGGTGCAGCAAAAACTCCCCAAGATACAAAGAGTAGGCTTTATTCTCAAGCCCAATTCGCCACAGATAAAAGAGCTCTATTTGAGTATCAAAGAGCAGTTTGCACGCAGGGGTATTGAGGTGCTGCTCTCGGAGAAGTCTGCCAAAATGATAGGAGAATCGGGTATTGCTTTTGAGGAGCTTTGCCTTGTATCGGATTTTTTGGTCTCTTTGGGCGGAGACGGAACGCTGCTTTCATTGGTGCGACGCAGCTATGGGTTTGATAAACCTGTTTTGGGTATCAATGCCGGCAATCTCGGCTTTTTGGCGGACATAAAGATCGATGAGGTAGAGCATTTTTTGGATGCACTGTTTGAAGGACGCTACTGCATCAATGACCGTATGATGATCGAAGGGTATCTGCGCCGCGGGAATGGCGAAATCAAAGAGTTTTATGCCTTCAATGATGTGGTTATCACGCGCCCGACCATCTCGAAAATGGCAAGGATCGACGCCTCTATCGATGGAGCATGGTTCAATACCTATAGCGGAGACGGGCTCATCATCGCTACGCCGACAGGATCTACGGCATACTCTCTAGCTGCCGGAGGACCCGTACTCTATCCGCTTACAAAGGCATTTTTGATGACCCCGATTTGTGCGCATTCGCTCACACAGCGGCCATTGGTGGTGCCGGCTGATTTTACGATCGAACTGCACTCTCCGGATGCGGTTGTCATAGCGATGATCGATGGACAGGATGACTATGAGATGCAGATCGGAGATCAACTGACTATCAAGGGAGCGAAGATCGGCGCGAAACTGATCCATAGAAGTGAGCAAAATTACTTCTCTGTACTACGCGAAAAACTCTCTTGGGGCTCTCATATATGAGCATCAAACGACTCTTTTTACAAGAGCTGGTGTCATTCAAAGAGATCGAGTTGGAGTTTGATCCGGGTTTGGTGGTATTGACAGGTCCGAGCGGAGCCGGAAAATCACTCCTTATCCAGTCTGTTTTGTCAAATTTCGGACTTGCCAACAGTGAAGCGGCACTTTGTGAGGTAACGCTCGAAAAACCAAAGCAGGTTATCTCTGAGGCATTTGAATTGGGTGATGAGCTGGTAATCAAAAGTATCAAAAAAGATCGTATGCGCCACTATCTTGAGGGTCAAAATATCTCCAAAAAATCACTCACTCAGATTTTCGCAAATTCTGTGAATTATCTCAGTGTGAGAGATAAGGGCGGCTTCGAGAGCGCGACTCTGCTCATGATGATCGATTCCGCGCTTAAGATGGGTGATATATCATTCAAAAAACTGCTCAAAGAGTATAAAAAACGCTATCAAAACTACACCCAAAAGCTCAGTGAATTGGAAAAAATCCAAGAAGATGAAAAAAAGCTTCTCCAGTTGATCGAATTTACAACCTATGAGATCGAAAAGATCAAGTCCATCAACCCCAAAGTGGATGAGGATAAGGAGTTGATACGGATCAAACAGCAGCTCTCCAAAATCGACAAGATCAATGATGCGGTCGAAAGGGCAAATCTCATATTTACCCAAGAAGAGGTTGTGAGTGAAGTGTTTCGGCTTTTGGATAAGGATATCAGTTATTTTACCGATGCGATGAATCAACTGCGGTCAGATTTTGATGAGGCGCAAAACCTCGCCGAGGAGCTCTCTGATATCAATGTCGAAGAGGTTTTGGATAGGCTTGAGCAGCTCTCCGGTCTCAAAAAGCGCTATGGTTCGATCGGTGAAGCGCTTGAGTATCTGCAACTCAAAGAGAAGGAGTTGTCCGGATATCAGAGTATCGAGCAGGATAAAAGCCTGCTTGAGTCATTTCTGGCTATCGAGTATGCTGAGCTGATGATACTCGCACAGCGCATCTCTCAGGCGAGACGATCTCAAGCTTTGGAGCTGGAGAAGAGTTTGGGCGGTTCGCTGTCGGAGTTGAAACTTCCGAGGGCGAAATTTCTATTTACCCAAGAGTCACTTGGCAATTTCGGTATTGATAGAATCGATATTGTGCTGGGCAGAACAGAGGTGGCAATGCTGAGCGGAGGGGAGTTCAATCGTCTTCGGCTGGCGCTTATGGTCGCCTCCATAGAGGGGAAGGGAGATGATCGAGGGATTGTTGTGCTCGATGAGATCGATGCCAATGTCAGCGGAGATGAGTCTATCGCGATCGCCGCGATGGTTTCAAAACTCTCTGAAGCCTACCAAGTCTTTGCGATTTCGCACCAGCCTCACCTCAGCGCCAAGGCAAACCAGCATATATTGGTGACGAAGTCATCAGGAGTCAGCAGCGCAAAAATCCTTGATGCCAAGGAGCGTATCATCGAGATTTCCCGCATCATAGGCGGAGAAAATTCCAATGATGAAGCGCTTGCCTTTGCCAGAAAGCTGCGCGATCATCACGAGAATTGAGTTTTTAGCTCTTTGTGATAATTTTTGAGATTTTGTATGTGTGCGGCGATGATCTCGCTATCTTCCCCTGTTTTGGTGTAGGTATTGAATGCTACGAGAATATCTGCTACGCCGCCTGTACCGAGATTGGTCGCTGAGCCTTTGAGGGAGTGGCTGAGGCGTTCGATTTTTTCAAACTCCTCTTTTGCTGCCGCCTCATCGATCTGAGGCAAAGTACTCTCGATCTGCTCGATAAGCTCCACCACAAAAGCATCGGCTTCCTCTTTGGAGAGCCCCATACTAAGAAGCCTGCTGTTGTCAAAGGGCGGGAAAATATTATTTGGAAGCTCTTTGACGACTTTGACGACTTCTCGCTCAACGGTTGGCTTGGAAATCTCCTCAGTTGAACTCTTTGGGGGGGTTGGTGCAGGAGATCTTCTGTAGAGCTCGGTAGCCACCCTTCTGGGGTGGGGCTTGGTTTCGAGTGGCTTTTGCGGCTGTACAGGCTCTTGCGGTGTTGTTTTGGGATGCTCTTCTTTATCTTCTATTGTTGGTTTTTTGTTTGATCGGGAGGCGAATATACCCCTCATCAGCCAAAAAAGAACAATAACCGCAACTGCAATAAATAAAATAGTTTCAAACGCCATAGGACAACCCCTATCGTTGGAATTAATATATAGAGTTATCATAATGTTTTTAACTTAAATTTTTGGTAATAAATATACATTTTAACCATTTATTAGTATAGTTAGCGTAATTTTTTAAAAGGGTTTTAAATGATTGTGGATACACACTGCCATCTTGATGATGATCGCTATAGTGAAGATATTGATCTGGTGATAGGTCGTGCGATAGATGGAGGGGTGGGTAGATTTGTCATCCCCGGAGCCGATCCGCTCTCACTCTCAAGAGCTGCCCAGTTGGCTGAGACCTATGAGGGTGTCTATTTCGCAGTCGGCGTTCATCCATATGATGCAAGAGCGTATGATAGAAGCGCTTTGGCTTCATACGCGCTGCATCCAAAATGTGTCGCGATAGGGGAGTGCGGGCTTGACTACTACCGTTTGCCGGAAAATGAAGCGGATATCGAGAGTGAAAAAAAACTCCAAAAGGAGGTTTTCATCGATCAGATCCTCTGGGCAAAAGAGATCGGCAAGCCGCTCATTGTGCATATTCGCGATTCGGGTCGCGACTGTTTGGAGCTGTTGGAGACTTATGCGGGCGAGAGAGGAGGGGTGCTGCACTGCTACAATGCAGACGAGCAGCTTCTTGGATTGGCAAAACGAAACTTTTACTTTGGTATCGGCGGTGTTTTGACCTTCAAAAATGCCAGAAAACTGATCCAAGTCTATCCCAAAATCCCACTTGAGAGGATCGTGGTGGAGACAGATGCCCCCTATCTCACCCCCCATCCGCACCGAGGAGAGCGAAATGAACCGCTCTATACCAAATTTGTGATAGAAAAAATGAGTGAGCTTTCCAATCTGCCTATTGAGCAAATCGAGTCGGTTACGACCCAAAATGCCAATCGTCTTTTTGGAATATAAGAGAAAATCTGAGTAATGGGGTTAAGAGAGGGTATCTTTGCTCAGGTCGCACTCCCTCATCGCTTCGCTCCAATCTCTCGAAAAGTATTTTTCTATCTCTTTTTGCCGGTGCGGTATGGTGCAGTTGGAACAGTCATTATGAATGCTCTTTTCATCTTCAAAGAGAGCACGATTTTTTGATTCGATAGCGCAGTAGCTATAGAGCGTTTTGCCGTTTTGGGTTGTTTTGATCCCATTGTCATCGAACCGAAAGTGCATGCAGGCGCAAAAGTAGCAGTTGAGCTTTAGGGTGTCGTGGCATTTTTGATCCATTGCATAGAGCGGGCAAAAGTCAGGATGCGCGATCTTCATATGGTCAAAATCAAAATAGGCAATCAGCTCATCTTGGTCGAGATGACCCAGCTCTTTGATGATTTTGGCATGTTTTTTGGCATGCTCATCAAACCACTCTTTGTAACGCATCACTTTTTGCTCTCCTCCCTGGAGGGTTTGAGTGATTTTTTGCCTATCTCTTCGAGAAAAGTAGTTGCGTACGCCCCTCTTGGAAGTGTAAACTCGATCCTAAATTGGCGCGAATTTGCATCATACTGCGTTTTGAGATTTTCTGGCCAAATCCAGGCGAAGCGGCGGTCTCCATTGAGGGTGGAGAGCTCCTCGTCATCAAAAGGAGCCTCGAGATGATAGGCATCACTCAAGGAGCGCAGAGTATGAGAGCCGCAGATGAGCCCTGTCGGGGCGATTTTTTTCGCTTGAAAGGCGTGTGCGTCCTGGAGCATATCTTTGAGATATTGAGGCTTGCCATAGGGGTAGGGGAGCATCAGATCCCCCAAAAAAAGTTTGAAAAACTGCGGCTGTTTCGCCAAAATATCGACAAGCGCCTCAGGATAGGAGAGACTTTTTGCCGCCTCTTTGGGTGTGAGGGTTGTGATACTATGTGAAATTTCCATCCGTTTCGCGAGCCATTGGTTGAAGAGATATCCTTGATAGGCCGCTACAAGAAGTTTTTCTTTGGCGCCTTTGAGCTTTTTGCCGCTTTTGGCTATCTCTTCGCCTTGGAGATGGCTCTTGCCGTCCTCGCCAAAGCGCTGATAGCCAAAATAGTTCGGTATCCCCTTTTGGATAAGTCTCGGCGCTGTCTCATCGATCCTTTTTGCCGCAGTTTGCGTGACATCATATAAGATGACAGCAAAGCGATTTCCCTTAAGCTGTCCTATTTTGATGGGGGCTTTGGTGTAGCTCTTTTCTAAAATCTCTATTTTCTCTGTGGTGAGATTGGAGAGAAAGCGCTCCGCGTGTTTGGGGATCGAGATGTATTGGATGGTTGTGGCGTTTTTGTCTTTGAGACCGGCATATCCGATATCCCGCTCATCCAATCCTGTCGCTTTGGAGAGTACATGGATCAATTTCCAAGTACTCATATCGCTTTTTTTGATCTTGAGGATCAGATAATTCCCGTGTGCGTGCGGATGGAAAAGCGGGAGCTCTTCGACAAAAAAGCGTTCAATGGTTTGTTCAAAATCAAAAGGTATCGGTTGGTGGTCATAGGCATATATTTTCATAGGGAAAGTATAGCGTATTTCACCCAAATGCGGAGAGATTGGAGATGACTAGAAGTCGAAAGGCTGGCGGATCATAGCCCAGATACCGACCCCCTCTTCACTGTAGGCGATATCGAAACGAACAGGAAGCTCTGCGACCATCGCACGCAAACTCACCCCGGCATCAAATTTCATATCGCTCAGCAGATCAAAATCGTAGTTCTCATTGACTCTGCCCGCCTCAATAAATCCGACTGCTTGGAGCCAATCGACATCGACCGGCATATTATCTTTCAACCATCCCTCCTCTTTGAAGGGGTTCCATTTGAGCATAGCTCGATACTCCGCCGCGCCGTAAATGGCTGCTTTATCAGAGAAGCGATTGCTATCATAGCCTCTCATACGGCTAAATCCTCCTAGCCTCGCACCCTCCCAAAGCGGCGGTCGGCCTGTCGCTAAACCCGGAAGGATCTCTTTGTCATTTTCCCAACTTGGGGAGTATGCCGTCCAAAAGTTCAATGCCAAAACATTTTGCTGTGTGAAGGAGAGTGTTTCGAGGTTGAAGTATTTACTCGCTTTAAACTCTATATTTTCCCACTCTTGGAGATTGTCTCCCCAGCCATAATCAGATGAGTATTGAAAGAAAAAACTATATCCGCGAGAGGGATTGAGATCGAAGTCGGTATTGTCATGGTTTAGATAGAAACGCAATCCCGAATCATTCCATTCGGGTATCGTTGTGGAGGGTTTCCATGGAAGCGTCTCTTTCCAGTTCTCGATCGTTTGGTATTGGTAAAATCCGACAAGACCCACATCAGTGCGTCCCGTCTCGAAAGGGATGCCGTCTCCGAAATTTTCACGATCCATTGCAAAACCGTTGCGCAGTTTGTAGATGCCGTCAGGATTTTCCAAACCTTCACCGATAGGCAAAACATATTTGAGTTTGATTGTCAAAAAGTTTTGATCATCAGCCGTTACGAGACCATCCTCATCATCGGAATCGTTGGAGCCGTCAAGATAGATGACATCTTTTGGGTAGTGTGAGAACATCCCCCACATCGAGAGAAAAAGCCCTGTAGTGTGGGGGATTTTGATATCGGAATAGGAGAGAAACCCTAGGCTGAAATTATCTGTTCGGTCAATGCCGTTTGTGATGATATCCTGCTCAGCGCCGTAGGAAAGAGCCGCGACAAAAGTGGTCTGCGGCTGAAACAGACCTTGGGAGATCACCGCGCCGCCGCCGGCAAATCCGGTCGTATCGGAAGTAAATGCAAAAGGGAACGCGCTCCATTTGCCCGTCTCTTCAAAATCCGGAAGATTGTCGCTATTGCCTTCACTGGCAAACAAAAATGAAGAGGCGAGTGCAGCCGCGAAAAATGAGAGTTTTATCGATTTCATTTGAGACTTTCCTTGGTTTATCGGTAGTTGAGATTGTATCCTAAAGTCGGTAAGTTTTATTACAAATCGCTGTCAAGAGTTGAGATAATATTCAAGCGTATAGCTTAGATCCTCATCGAGTTCCAAATTTTTTCGCATCCAAAGGAGGTATCCCCTGTCTTCTCTAGCTATCTCTTCTATGAGTCTCTCTTTGTATTTTCCAAACTTGAAATAGTGCATCAAAACAGGAGTATTTGTAAGTTCGGCAAGCTTTTGCATGACATCTGTACCGGGAAATCGCTCCTTCGCCCTCTCTACTATCTTAGAAAGCAAGAGTTTCATGATCAATACATCGCCGATCGCATCGTGTGCCTTGATAGTAATCCCCAATTTGTCAGCTTCACTCTGCTCTTGTCGGTAGAGTCCAAGCGAGTATCGCAGATACTGGAGGCGATGATAGGGCAGCTCGGCGAAGAGATGTTTGGCGCATCGGACGGTATCGATGAGGGTGTAGCGGTTTTCAAACCCCTCTTTGGTGAGCATTCCTAGATCAAAAGTGATATTGTGTGCGATGAGGTAGTTCTCTTTTTGGTTGTGTTGCGTGATCTTTTTGTAAAAATCCGTCTGGGTGAGCGGCGGCTTATCCGCGATAATATCCGGGGTGATGTGGTGCACCTCCATCGCCTCTACCTTGATCGGGATATCAGCAAGACAGAGTTCGCTGTAGATATCTATTTGTGAGTTGCCTCGCAAGATCATCCCGCCTATTTGTATGATACGGTCGTCCGCTTGATTGCCGGTGGTTTCGGTATCAAAAAGAATATAAAGAGCCATCGTGAGAGCCTTTGTCAGAGAAGATATGGTATTATCCACAATTCAATCTTCAATTATCTTGAAATCACAGAGGGGGATAGTGTGGCAGATACGGATATGAATGCCCAATTGATCGAACATATGATGGAGCCCAAAAACTACGGTATTTTGGAGGATTTCAACAGCCAAGGGGTAGGCAAAAACCCTGATAACGGCGAAAAAGTGGTAATCTCTCTCAAAATTACGGAATCAAACGGTGAGCCGGTGATAGGTGATATCCGCTTTCAGGCGATCGGCTGCATGACGACCGTAGTTGCGGGTTCTATCATCACGGAAGAGGCGAAGGGGCTGGGGATCGCGCGAGCCTATGAACTGGTCGATACGACGATGCGTATTCTTGGGGGTGTTCCGCCCCAAGATGCCGCCTGCACCGAAATGGTAGCATTGGCGCTTCAAGCAGCTTTGGATACCCATGAAGCCCGCAAAGAGGATCCGGACTATCCGGCGATAACCTATCAAATCACACAGAGTTGCACACCAAAAGAGGAGGGAATATGAAGACATTGGCGATCATGGTACATGAGGCTTGGCTGAGTACGCTGGCTGCCGGATTTATGAGTCAAACACAGAGCAAACAGAGGCTTTTTGATTTTTCGGATATTTTATTTCGTCATTTTTGCTGGATAGAAGGGATAATGATCGAAGAAGGGGAGAGCTACAATTATGACCGCGACTCTATCCCGATCAAGGTTGAGAGATTGAGTGTAATATTACAAAATATCATACAGCGGCTCAATCAAATTGATTTGCAGCTCATTGGATTGAACCATACGCTTGGGTCGCGTATCAGCAGTGATCTTCACTATATGCGAGAGGTTTTGGCGCATTTGCCCGATGAGAAAGTTGAAGCGTTTGGAATGCAGAGGAAACTTCCTTCTGTACTGCTCAGTGAGGAGGCGACGGATGCGCTGACGATTTTTCTTTTTGAGGAGAGCTACAAAGAGTATGAGCTCATTTTGATCTACAACTATCTCCAAGCCCATAGCGATGATGCCACTCTGAACAAGACTTTTCAAATACTCATCGAGGAGAGCTTCTTTCACCTCAAGCAGTTTGGGGATATGATGGCGCAGATGGGGATCTTGGGTATTCCGCGCCTTGTACCGCATGAGGTGTATCAAGTAGCCGATCTTGAGACTTTCTTGCTTGCCGGTATCGATGAGGAGAAGGCAGCCAAGGAGGAGTGCCGCAAGCTCTCGCAAGCAGTCGCCTCCAATAGTCCCCAGCTGGCGAAATTTTTTGATTTCATCAACAATCAAGAGGATTACCATATAGAGCTGATGAAGAGGGCGCTCGACTACTACAAGGCAAAGCAGCATGGCTAGACACTATACGGCGCTGATCTCTTCGGCGTTTGGCTCTTTTGCCGCCAAAGCCTTTCCGCGGTCGATACAAAAGCTCATCAACAAAAGCTATGTGACACTTTTGGGTCTTGATATGAGCGAGTTTCAGCCTCCGCAGGAGTATCCCACGCTTGGCGCACTCTTCACCAGGGCATTGAAAAAAGAGCGTCTGATCGTGCAAAGTGATGATAGTGTGATCTCTCCGGCAGACTCCCTAGTGACCGATCTTGGCGAGATCAAAGAGGGGAGGGCATATCAGATCAAAGGGATGGAGTATAGGATCGACGCGCTTTTGGGCGACTACTTTGCAGCCAAATTGGCGTTGCTTGAGGGCGGGAGCTTCGTCAATCTTTACCTCTCTCCAAAAGATTATCACCGCTACCATATTCCGCTCGATCTGCAGATCAAGAGCTTGACCCATATCCCCGGCAAGCTCTATCCGGTCAATATGCCGCTGCTGCGCCATAAGCATGATCTTTTCATCGAAAATGAGAGAGTTGTGATAGAGTGCATCGACACCAAAGGGAATTTGCACATGATAGTGCTTGTCGGCGCGCTCAATGTGGGCAAAATGGTAGTGAGCTTCGAAGAGCAGGTAAAAACAAATAGTGAAATCAGACAGCCGAGACACTACTCGTACAGCGGTTTGAAGATGGCGAAAGGGGAGCTCTTTGGCTGGTTTGAAATGGGTTCAACGATACTTTTGATGAGTCAAAAAGGGGCGCTCAAATTGGAAGTGACAGAGGGTCAAAAAGTAAGATTTGGCGAAGAGATAGCGAAAATAAACTGATTTTATCCAAAGAAGGAGTGTTTGTATGGTCATCAAAGAGATACAAGAGTTCAATGAGATACGACCAAAAGCGAGAGCCTATATGTGCTATCTGCTCAGCCGCAATATTCCAAACAAGCTTCCGTCCATCACACTAGAAGCGGTCATCGAGGCGCTCAAAAAGGTGAGCGAAGAGATCCGGCTATTTAACTCTATCTATATTCTCGATCCCGGCGGCATACAGGTGACCAATACAGTGAGCGTCAAAGAGGATCTTGCCAAAAAGGGTGCCGGAACCAATCTCAGCAACCGTGCATACTACTACCGTGCCGTCAAAGAGAATCGCTGCATTCTCACAGATCCTTACCCATCACTCTCGGATAATGATCTCGTGGTGACCTCTTCATATCCTATCTATAATGACAAAGAGGAGCTGCTCTATATCGTCTGTATCGATATCGCTCTTAAAAATACTCTTCAAATGGTGCATCCAAGCTCGATCGATTCTCTCTTCGGGAAAACAAGCAAATTCGCTTATGGAGCCTTTTCGCTTGCTCTCTCTATGGTGGCGATATTTTTGTTTATCAGCGGGATCAGCCATTTTTTCATTCATGGATTGGATTTTGGTGCGATCGGTATCAAAGATATGTTTGAATCCACTATCCTTTTGACGCTCTCGTTGGCTATTTTCGATCTGGTCAAGGCGATCTTTGAAGAGGAGGTTTTGGGCAACCACAAGAGAGAGGATAGCAGCGATATCCATCAGACTATGGTGCGTTTTTTGGGTTCTATCATTATCGCTCTTTCGATAGAGGCGTTGATGCTGGTTTTCAAATTTGCCATAACCGATCCGAGCAAACTCCTCTATGCGGTCTATCTGACGATAGGAATCTCTGCTCTATTGGTGAGTCTCTCGTTTTATCTGCGCTCGATCAACAGAAAGTTATAGAAGAAAAACCGTGCAAAAGAGACTCATCGTATTTGATATGGACGGCACGCTTGTCGATAGCTCGATGACGATAGCGGGCGCGATCAATTATGTGAGGAAAAATCTCTATCTGCCTCCGATGGAACCGCAAAAAATCATCGAAAAAATCAATGATCACACTCTGAATCCCGCACTCCATTTCTATGGAACGGATCGATTCAAAAAAGATCATGAGAGGTGGTTTTCAGAGTACTACTCCCGTTATCATACCCAAGAGCTGCGCCTCTATGACGGCGTAGGCGATATGCTCACCGCACTCAAAGCAAGGGGGGCAAAATTGGCAGTCGCCACAAATGCCTATCGTATCTCCACTATCGAATCATTATCGCATTTGGGGATTTTGGATCTCTTTGACACTGTTGCGTGCTATGATGATGTGGCACGCGGCAAACCCCATCCTGATATGCTGCTGCACATTTTGGAGCATTTGGATATGCACTCCAAGGAGGCGATTTTTATCGGTGACGGCAGTCGTGACGCGATGGCAGCCAAAGAGGCAAGTGTCGATTTTTGGATGGTCAATTGGGGCTTTAGCGACCATTCGGAAGCGCTAGAGAGTGTTGATGCGCTCCATCATAAAGTTTTGCAGGTTTTTGAATAAATAAACGGCTTTATAAGCCTAGCGTCTCAGTAATATAAGTATCAATTAAAATCAAAAATAATATAAACAATATATTAACAGATAACATATAATTCTATTTACTTATTTTTGTGTATAATACAAATGTGTTACATTTTTTAAAAGGATATCAGATGAAACGAAAAAATATAGCGGCAATGGTACTTGGAGTATCGTTGATGGGTGCGCCGATGGCGATGGCAGCTGAAGCAGCAGGCAAATGCGGCGCCGGTAAATGCGGTGGAATGAAAAAAGATACCAAAGAGGTCAATACGACAACTGCCAAATGCGGTACAGCGAAGTGCGGAAATAAAAAATAGGGATCAGGGATGAGGGGAATCAGCGGATGCGGACTGGGTCTGCGTCGGGAATTTATCGCATCATTTGGCGAACTAGATGAGCGTCCGGAGTGGATAGAGGTCACACCGGAAAATTGGTTTTCCGTCCCTTATCGCTATGCTGAACAATTTGAGAAGATAGTGAGTGAGTATGCCGTGGTAGCCCATGGCGTCTCTCTCTCGATCGGCTCACCTGAACCGATGGATAAAAGCTTTTTGAGACAGATGAAGGCTTTTTTGGATCGGTACGGTATCGAACACTACTCGGAGCATTTGAGCTTTTCGGCGCTCTATGGCAGGCAAACCTATGAGCTGCTCCCCTTGCCGATGACAGAAGCGATGGTACGCCATCTGTGCGAAAAAATCAATATGGTGCAAGATGCATTGGAGCGCCCATTGATCTTGGAGAATGCCAGCTATTACATCAGCCCCTATAGCGAGATGCGCGAGGTCGATTTCCTCTGTGAAGTGCTGGAGCGATCCGATACCCGTCTCTTGCTCGATGTGAACAATGTCTATGTCAATTCGGTCAATCATCGCTTTGATCCAGATCGCTATATCGCGCAGATCCCTCCATCACGGGTAGCGTATATGCATATCGCCGGGCATTTGGAGTATCCTGAGGAGGAGCTGCTGCTCGATACGCACGGTGAAGCGATCTGTGATGAAGTGTGGCGTCTATTGGGGCGGACATTGCGCACCCATCAAGCTCCCGTGATGATCGAGAGGGACAATAATATTCCGCCATTAGATGTTTTGATGGAAGAGTTTCGTACCCTAAAACAGATAGTGGAGGCGGTCAGATGAAGATCGAAGCCTCTATAATGGAGCGATTTGTCGAAATTTTAAATAGTGATGAGTCCTTGCTCAATCCTCTCTTGAACCGTCATCAAGTCTATAGAGATATGGTCTATCATAGATTTTTTGAGACGATCACAAATATCTACCCTATGCTTACTTCCAGGCTTGGAGATCAAATGCATGAATTGATCCGCGCATTTCAGAGCCGCGGCGCAGTATCGGTATTGATGAGCGATATGGCTTATGAATTTGGGGAGTTTTTGAAAGAGTATCCGATAGAGGAGAGTTTACCCTATTTGGAAGATCTCTTGTGGCTTGAGTGGGGGGAAGCGGAGCTTGCTATGAGCTGTTTTGATGGAGTAAAAGCCTCATTTGAGTGGAAAAAATCCTATCGACTCTCTCCATCCGCACGGATAAGAGTGCTCAAATATCCGGTCTATTACGGGGATTTTGAAACCTTGGGGGAGTATCCGCTTGCGCTTTATTATCATTTTGGAGAAGATAGGGTCTATTTCGAAGAGATGACCCCTTTGGCGTATGATTTGCTGGGGCTTCTTGAGCAGAGTGATTTGCAAACAGCAGTTGAAGAGATCGCTAGGCGTTATGAGGTGGATGTGGAGGATATCAAAGAGCCGATCGAAGAGCTGCTTGTGGGATGGTGCGAAAAAAATATATTAACTGATACTGCGCAGTACTCTTTTGTCCCGTCATCCTCGGACTTGATCTGGGGATCT
>DZAQ01000221.1 GCA_022729615.1 Sulfurovum sp. | reverse complement strand
CGACCTTTTTATGACTTCAATATTTTTTCTATCCTAGAGAGCGTCTCATCTACTCCTAGTATCGCCATGATCTCATCGAGTCCAGCTCCGCTCATAGAGCCGAGAAGAGCGACGCGAAGCGGCTGACCTATCTTGCCGAAACCTATCTGCCTTTTGGCAACTAATTTTTCCAAGAGCGCATGATAGTCACACGGCAGATGAAGTGAATCTTTTGAATCTCTAAGCAACGCCATAAAGTCATTTAAGATATCTGCTGTATCCTCTTTGAAGGCTTTTTTTAGCTCTTTTTCATTGTAGTTTTGCGGCGCATCAAGGATCATTTTGATCTGCCCTGCGATTTCTGCGAGCGTCTTGCCTCTCTCTTTGGTCGCATCGAGCAAGAGTTCGAGTTTGTCGTGTCCGTCTATGTGGAGATCAAAATCTTTGAGCATGGTAGCCAATGATTGGTTTGGGGTATTTTTGATGTAATGGCCATTAAGCCACAAAAGTTTATCTAGGTTGTAGCTCGATGCGCTTTTGTTGATATCTTTGGGGTCAAATAGCTCTCTCATCTCATCAAGAGAGAATATCTCCTGATCTCCGTGACTCCAGCCGAGACGAACCAAAAAGTTCAAAAGCGCTTCAGGCAAAAACCCATTGTGTTTATACTCCATCACATCGGTTGCGCCGTCTCGTTTGCTGAGCTTTTTGCCTTGTTCGTTGTTGATCATCGCAAGATGGGCAAATCTGGGAAGCTCAAATCCAAGCGCATTGTAAACCACTATCTGTTTTGGTGTGTTGTAGAGATGATCGTCGCCTCTGATGACATCCGTCACACCCATAAGAGCGTCATCGATCGCGACGACAAAGTTGTAAGTGGGAGTTCCGTCGCCTCTGGCTATGATGAAGTCATCTACTTCGCTTGAGGCTATATTGATATCGCCTTTGACACCATCCGTGAAGCGTATCACTCCATCAAGCGGCGCTTTGATGCGGATCACAGGCTCTACACCTTGGGGGGGTGTACCTGTAAAATCTCTATATCTGCCGTCATATCGGGGACGCTCTTTGCGCGCCATCTGCTCTTCACGAAGAGCATCAAGCTCCTCTTTGGACATATAGCACTTGTATGCTTTGCCCTCGCTCAAAAGCTGATCTACATACTTTTTGTATAACTCAAACCTTTTGGACTGATAATAAACCTCTCCGTCATAATCCATCCCGACCCAATCAAATGCTTCTATGATGGCTTGGAGCGCTTCATCGCTATTTCTAGCCATATCGGTATCTTCTATACGAAGCAAAAACTTCCCGCC
>DZAQ01000220.1 GCA_022729615.1 Sulfurovum sp. | reverse complement strand
CAAGAGTTTGATATTGCGGATACCGATATCTTTGAGTATTTGCGCGCCCAAGCCGAACTCTTTGGCTTGCTCCTTGGAGATGATTTTGGTATCCAAAAATATCAGCGCTCCGCCATTTTGTTTGAGATACTCCAAAGAGTGCACCATCACATCAAACCGTTTCGCATCGAGCAGAAGATCGATATCCAAGCCGATATTGTGAAACCGCACATTGCTTGTCTCATGGATCTTATAAAACAAAATCGCCCTATGGATACGACCGATATGATCTTTGTAGCAGATCTGCGTCACCTTCGCACCGGCGACCTCCAGCTCCTCTTCGCTCACCCTGTGCACCAGCTTCTCATTGGTGAGACGATAGGCCACGATATCAGAGATATAGACGA
This sequence comes from Sulfurovum sp., assembly GCA_022729615.1. Classification (GTDB taxonomy): domain Bacteria; phylum Campylobacterota; class Campylobacteria; order Campylobacterales; family Sulfurovaceae; genus SZUA-451. Next base: position 915 of record DZAQ01000220.1, on the reverse strand, counting down.
TCGGCATCTCATATTTTTGAGAAAAAATCTCCAAGTCGTCCCGTCTCGCCATCGTACCGTCATCTTTGATGATCTCGCATATCACCCCCACCGGAGCCAAACCTGCCAGCCTGCACAGATCGACAGACCCCTCAGTATGCCCGGTACGCACCAAGACTCCTCCCTCCTTTGCTATCAGAGGGAAAATATGACCCGGTCGCACAAAATCATCAATTACGGTCAGAGGATTGGCGAGTTTACGGATACAGTCATCCCTCTCCGCTGCCGAGATACCAGTCCTTGCGGTAGCTGAATCTATCGAAACCGTAAAGGCGGTTTCATGATTGGAGATATTGTCACTGACCATCGGTATGAGATTGAGATTTTGTGCCAAAGATTTTGAAATGGGTGTGCATATCAGCCCTCTTGCCTCTTTCGCCATGAAATTGACCAGCTCCGGTGTGCTGAATGTCGCGGCATAGACAAGATCTCCTTCATTTTCGCGATCCTCATCATCCATCATGATGACCATCTTGCCTTTCTTGATCTCTGCTATTGCTTTTTCTACGCGCTCGATAGACTCTTTTGACATACCTAATTCCTCTGTTTAATTGCCACTATTATACCACTCATGACTTCATTTTTTTGGTATCCATCCTACTCTTTTCCCCCATCTGTATTAAAAACTCTTGACAATTAAATATTATTGGGCTATAATCCCGTCCACAAAAGTAGTTGATACTTTAAAATTCATTGGGGCGTCGCCAAGCGGTAAGGCCTCGGTTTTTGGTACCGATATCCGGGGGTTCGAATCCCTCCGCCCCATCCATTTGGATTTTCGAATCCTTCTTTCATTTGTCGCGGGATAGAGCAGCTTGGTAGCTCGTCGGGCTCATAACCCGAAGGTCACTGGTTCAAATCCGGTTCCCGCAACCA
>DZAQ01000219.1 GCA_022729615.1 Sulfurovum sp. | reverse complement strand
AATTTTTCTGCCGGATGTCAGCGTATAGGGGGCGTATCCGCTAAGTGTCTCAAAACCCAGCGCAAAAACTCTGATCGGTTTATCGGATGTGGGAAGCTGAAGGCTTTGAAATGTAAGCGGATAAGCCGCTTTTACCCCGCCAAATCCTTTGAGCGCATACTTCAAATCTTCGTGAAGCCTTGAATTTTCCGCAAAAGGTCCAAGCGTCTCTTTTTGCACCACCCACAGATCAGCGCCGATATCATTGGGGACGATCATCGCATCATGCGACATCCCGCGATAGACCCCGATCATTATCAATACTACGCCGATGAGCATCCCCACGCCAAGAGCTGTGGTGATAAATTTTCCCAGCGAGTGGGCAATATCGCGCGCTGCGAGATTGATCATCGGGGTGTGCCGCTTTTGTCGGTTGTAAATATCTGTGCCTCTGCCTGTTCGCCGATATGCAACGATTTTGGTGCTTCAAGGAGTCGTATATAAACGGGTCTCTCTTCGGTGATGCGGTCGCTCTCTGTCCCGATGCGAGAGACCTCTCCTTTGAATGGCTGATTGGGCAGTGAGCGGAGTTCGACCGTCGCGCTTTGCCCTATTTTGACCAAGCCGCTTTGGCGCTCATCCACATAGATCTTCACCCAAAGCGTTTTGGGATTGGCGATCCGAAAGACCGCCGATCCCGCACCGATCGTACTGCCCGCTTCCGCATTTCTGGAGAGGATGACACCCTCGATCGGTGATTTCAGCATGAGATCATCTATTTTGGCTTTTGTTGATTTGAGTGTCGCGTGTGATTTTGCAATATCTGATGAAAGAAGTTTTAGATTTTCGCTAGCGCTCACAAGTTCAGCGTCGGCGCTTTTGGCGGCAGCCATAACCTCATCATATTGGGCTTGCGCGATATATTTATCCTTGAGGAGTATCCTATATCGTTTGAGTGTCACATCAGCTAGATTTTTCTTTGCTTTGAGCGACTCTATCTGCGCTTTTGCGCCGGCAAGCTGTGAGCGGCTCTTGGCGATGGAGGCGTTGTTTTCTTCCGATTGGGCTTGAAGTTCTGAGGTATCGCATGCCGCTAGGAGTTGATTTTGAGTGACCACATCCCCCTCATCGGCAAACACTGCTTGAATTTTTGCGGGGATTTTAGGAGCGATCACCACCACCTCTTTTGCCTCTAGGGTCCCGACACCAAAAACAGTATGCTCATCGGTTTTTGGTACAATCACAGGGGTTGGGGCAGACACTGTTTTTGGCTCTATGACTTTTTTGTAGAAGATGCCCGCTGCTATTGCAGCCACTGCACTCA
>DZAQ01000218.1 GCA_022729615.1 Sulfurovum sp. | reverse complement strand
AGCAACATTGCGCATATCCTGAGATCCGATCTTGTAACGAGTCTGCTCGATCTGTAAAATCTTTTTGAGTTGGGCGACTTTCGCCTCAAGTTTTTCCTCCCGCAGAAGAAGGGATTGGTTGTGAGCGAGAGTGTTTTCTACCTCATAAAAGGCAGCTAAAGCGCTCTTTATATATCGCGCGGATGCCTCTTTTTGTTGTGAACTGCGCATATCTGCTTGCGCCGCCAGAGCGCCTCCGTGGAAAAGCGGAGCAGTGATTCCTCCGGTAATGCTTTTTCCTACACCATCGCCTTGGAGCACAAACAAGTCACTTGAAAAATCATTGATCGCTGCGTCAAGACTTATCCTTGGAAGACGGGCGGCTTGCGCCTCTTGCGCCATATCAAATGCACTGAGCAGCCGATATTTTGCGGCGATAATATCCGGTCGGCGCTCCAGCAGCCCGCTTGGGAGACCTGCGGAAGGGATGGGATTTAGTGGTTTATAGCTGCTTGACGGCACGATGGAGAGATCAGGATATTTGCCTACCAAAACTTCTATGGAGCGCAAAGCGTTTGACTGCGCAAATGCAACCTTTTGGAGATTTTCTTCGAGCGTCGTTACCACATTTTGTGCCTGCAGATAGTCATATTCACTTCCCGCACCGATCACAACCCGGCTTTTTGTCAATTTGGCTATCTCTTTGGCTTGCGCGATAGCGCTCTGCAAAAGGTACTTCTGCCTATGCGCCTCAATAGCGGCAAACCACCCTTTTGCGACAAGAGCCGCGATCGAGTATTGCGCATAGAGCTCATCGGCTTGAGCCGAATAGAGGGTTGATTCTGACGCACGAGATTCATAGCGGGCTCTTCCCCACAAATCTACCTCCCAAGAGACAAACACCCCCCATCCGGCGAGCGTTGAAGAGCCTTCATCCCCATCCGCTTTTATATTTTTGGCTCCTCCGGCATCGAGAGACGGTACCAGCGAACTGCTTGCGATCGTCACATAGCTCGATGCTTGCTCGACCTTGGCAGCGGCGATGTGTATATCGGGGTTGTTTTTGAGTGCTTCATCGACTAGCCGGCGCAATTGCGGATCACCGAACGAATCGATCCAGCCTTGGGATCGGAGCTCCTTACTGCTAACCGCGCTCTTCCAGACTGAAGGAATGGAGATGTTGCTCTCGCCACCCAGTGCTTCACCGCTAGGAAGATCCTTGAGTGCGCAACCACCCAAAACCGCTCCAAGCGATAAGACCAAAGCTATATTGCGTACCATATTAATGCAGCTTCAAAACAAGGTAGTTCATATAAGCGCCGACACGCATGACCACTTTTC
>DZAQ01000087.1 GCA_022729615.1 Sulfurovum sp. | reverse complement strand
GCTACGACTCTGTAGCTAACCGTACTGCCTTGATAGTATGGCTCATAGTAGGTGCCGCTGCAATTTCTGTAGGCTATACCGTTTCTATAGACAGTGACACACGATGGGGGGATAGAAGCCACGATAGATCCTATCGCCAAACCTGTCACTACACCTGCAGCGACAGCGCCGCCACGGTAGTAGCTGCCGCCATAATATCTGCCGCCGCTTACATGAACATTGCGATTCACATTCACATTGCGGTTCACATTGCGATTGACATTACGGTTCACATTGCGATTGCCGCCACGGTTCACATTACGATTGACATTTCTGTTCACATTTCGTGCCTCTGCTTTGGCTACTAGAGAGAACTCTGTCTGTGACGCAGCGAATTGATCGCCGATCGGAGCCATAGATATCGTCCGGACATCTAGCGATGGAGAGAAGAACCCTATCGCTAACGCGACAACCGCAAATTTTATACCAAATAAACTACTTTTTTTCATGCTCTTCTCCTTTAATTTGCAGGCTCTATTGAGATTTTTGATGCCTCTTTTGGGGCGCTGAAGATGAAATCGTTGTCACTGATTTTTGTATCATTCCATTTCAAAGTTACACTGCTCTGTGGCGCTTTGGGTTCTGTTTTGTCAATGATAATGAAGCGCTGCACAAGCGGCTTGTCACCGGTTGCGATCCAGATATATACGATCTTTTTATCATCCTCGAAAGCGACATAGTCACACTCAACTCCGCCTGCCATCGCTTTTCCGAAATATTTACTTTTTGACATCTTGGAGCGCTTATGCAGATCGCTGTAGAGCAGCTGTGCCAAAGGCGCTTCGATACCATATCGGTCAAAAAGATAGTCAAGCGTCTTGTCGATACTCTTGGCTGTTTTGAGCTGCCCATAGTAGTTGTGACCGTGGTCGATCATCGAAAAGGTGCCATTGTTGAGATATGAAGTTCTATTTCTCACATCTCCATTGACTTGGACACGAAATCTATCCGGTCGATCTACTATTGCAGATACTGTATGTTTGCGCTGAACTTTTTTGTCATCTACAAGATCATCGTTGACCACTGTCGCATCAAAAGCGTACTTATCGAGTGTGCCGACATATTTGAACATCTCCTGCGCGATCGCTCTCGCCTCAGGAGCTTTCGCACTAAGAGGCGCACTCCCCAACAGCAATGCTGCTACGCCGACCAAAAAGAGCGTTGCTAACTTCTTCATTCTTTCCCTTTGTGTGTAAAATATTCGGTTTTGTTATAAAACAAGCCCATAAGACAATTATAGCCAATTTTTATCTTCAAAAGCAATGCTCCTGCGCTTCTGGTTTTGGACTATGATATAATGGCGAAAATCTCCCGCAACAAGGCTCCATTGTGAAAAAAACAGCTCTGCTTCTCCTCTGGCTCTCCCTCTTTTTGTCAGCCTCCGATGATATACCGAAAAACCTCAATCAATTCATCAATCAGCAGATCAAGAGCGAAACAATACTCCTTGACCAAAATATCTCCGAAAAAGAAAAAAGTGAGATTCAAGAGGCTCAAGAGACGGCATATAAAAAATTTTTTATAGCCTACACTTCTGCCAAAGAGAATCATGCGATACCCGCCAATCCATACGCATTTGAAATCATAAAGCTTCAAAATCAGATCAAATCACTTCATCCCACCAGAAATGAACAGCAGATTTTGCTCAAAAAGATCCTGCTGCAGCAGTATGAGCTCCGCAACACCGTATCACAGATGCTCAAGCTCACCATAGAGCAGACAAAGGATACATCCAAATACCTTGGAGACAAGATCAGCGGAGTTGTGGCGCAGCAGTTTGCCCAAATCAAAACACTCGACCGAACCCCCTATGTCGCTCTTTTGGAACAGAACCAAACCGGCAAGAGTGTGACGGCTATCGAAAAAGAGCTTCAAACACTCGATGCTCTTGGCGCTGCGACCTACAAATTCGGCTCTGAGCTCATCGACAACAGCACTGTCATCTATCGAACTATCAAAATTACTGAATCTCCACTTTTTAGATTTTTTGACAATATCAACTCGACCCCGTTTGGTCAAAAATTCAACACCTTCCTCGAACCCACCAATATCGAATTGGGTCGATCGCTCTTCTTGGCATTGATGATACTCCTAGTCTATCTTGTCAATGTCGTCATCAGTATGGCTATCGGAAAAATCACCAGATACTACAAGCTCGATGATGAAGACAATAGTCTAGTGCGCAGCAAGATCACACGGCTTATCCACATAATCACATTTATTTTTATCATCCACTTGATCATCATTAACCTTTTTGGCTTAGGTGATGGCGGCGACTATTTGGCAAATAAACTCTTTAATGTGCTCTATATAGCGCTCTTCGCACTCCTTTTGTATCGACTCACAGGCATTATCGCTCTTTTTAAAACCGAAGAACTCAAACAAAACAAAATCCTCAAAAAAGAGGTCATCAACTTCGTTATCAAGATCATTTATGCCTTGATAATTCTCATAGCTATCGTGATCATCTTGGTTACCTTCGGGATCAATATCACCGCCCTGCTCTCAGGGCTGGGTATAGGGGGTATCGCGGTAGCTTTGGCGGCCAAAGAGAGTATCGCCAACATCTTCGGCTCTGTCTCCATCCTCATGGGAGATATCTTCGAGCAGGGCGACTGGATAGAGGTCGGCGGCGTGCAGGGCACTGTCGTAGAGATAGGGCTGCGCGCTACAACTCTGCGTACCTTCGATAACGCACTTGCCTCTATCCCCAACTACAAACTCATCAATGAAGTGATCAAAAACTGGAACAGACGCATCATCGGCAGACAGATAGTGATGCGTATCGGCGTTACCTACGAATCAGAATTTTCCAATATCAAAAACGCCATCGAAGAGATCCGGCTGATGCTGGGCAAACATCCGGCGATCGCCAAAACAGGCACGAAAATGCAATTTCAACAGCGATCCGCCAAACTCGTCTCTGTGGAGGACCTCAGAGGGGTGAAGCGCTCCATCATAGTCTATATGGATGAGTTTGCCGATTCGAGTATCAATATTTTCATAGAGTGCTTCACGCGCTCAGTCGATCGGATCGAGTATATGGCGGCAAAGGAGGATGTCATGTTCAAAATAGCTGATATTCTCACCAAAAACCATCTCGACTTTGCCTATCCCACACTCAATATCCGCCAAGAGAGCCATCCGTCCAGCCTCAAAGAGATCATAGAGGAGTAGGGAGGGCTGCTCTTTTGCTTATCTCTCCTGAGTATAGAGGAAGCGTTTGATTTTTTTGGTAGGAGTCTTTTCGAATGGCTCTTTTTGCTCAATGACCTTTCGAATACGGGAAAATGAGGAGAGTTTTGCGTTGACCTCTTGTCGTATCTCCTCAAGAATCGTCGCTACCCGCTCATGAAGTTTTGTCTCGGACTTTTGCTTTGCCCCAAGCACCTCATCCAATCGCTCATAGTCAAGATGGATACGCGCGCAAAGAGCGCCCTGATCGTCATAGACGAGCGAATCCGCTACGAATTGGTGTGCATTGAGTGCCGCTTCGATCTGCTCTGGATAGATATTTTCTCCTGATGCTCCTACGATGATATTTTTGGCGCGCCCACTCATGAAAAAATACCCATCATCATCAAAATACCCCATATCTTCCGTGTTGAACCACCCATCGGCATCTATTACCTGAGCTGTCTTTTCGGGATCTTTGTAGTACCCCATCATGATATTTGGACCGCGAGCCCAGAGGGTTCCTCTCCCCTCGCTATCTTGATCGCGCAGCTGAAGTTCGGTGCCATAAATGGCTGGACCAATGGCTCTGTATTTTGTATTGACCGGGTTGCTGGCGGCCAAGAGCGGAGCGCTCTCGGTGAGCCCATATCCGATACCGTAGGGAAACCCAGCCTCACGCAAAAAGAGCTCCACACTCGGCGAGATGCCTGCACCCCCGATACCAAAAAACTTGAGCTCTCCGCCAAAACTTTCGATCAATTTCTTGCCGGCGATCTTGTTGAGCTTTTTGCGAAAAAATGGGATATTGTAGAGTGAACGGATCAGAAAATTGGCTTGAAACTTAGGCAAAATCTTATTTTTATAAATCTTTTCGATGACCAAAGGCACCGAAAGCATACACTCAGGCTTCACGCTCGCCATCGCCCTAAGGAGGATGGTAGGCGTTGGCGGCTTTTGGATATAAGAGACGCTTGCGCCATTGAGTATCGGGATAAGCATCCCGACAGTGCACTCATACGCATGCGCGAGCGGCAAGATGGAGAGAAATTTGTATTGAGGAAAGATATCTATGATCTTTTGCGCCGCAGAGGCATTGGATACGATATTTTTATGGCTGAGCATCACCCCTTTGGAGCTGCCTGTCGTCCCCGAAGTGTAGATGATAGACGCCAGATCATCCTCTGCAACCTCTCTCCCCCTTTTGGATATCCCCTCTTTGCCTAGCTTGTCCATCGCCCTGCCTAGTTGTTCGCTTCCCCTTTGGAGCACCTTCTCCACCTTGGATGGACGGGAGAGTTTTTCTAGCACTACAAGTGTATCGAGGATCACGAGCAGATTGAGCAGTGGCGGCTGGGTCTCATCGACCATCGACTCAAAGAGTTTTTGTGAGATAAATGCCGCTTTGCACTCAGCGTGATTGGCTATATGTATCGCTTCGGATGTATGAAAATCGGGCAAGATAGGCACGATCACCGCCCCCATAGTCGTGACGGCAAAATAGACAGCAACCCAGTGGGGCATATTTTCACCAAAAAGCGCTACTCTATCCCCTCGCCTGATACCGTATTTTTGCAGTATCTCTTGGATCTCGGTAACCTTTTCGCCTAACTGGCTATAGCTCAGCGCCTCTCCATCGACAAACTGCACGGCAGCTCTTGACGCATACGATGCAACACTAAAATCAAGCAACTCTTTGAGTGTCAATGCCGGCAAAGCAATAAACGGCTTTTCCAAAAATATCTCCTTTGATGTATGGACAAATTGATTGCTCGAAATTTTACCCACATTACGAGCAGCAAAAACTATGTTATGATTGTACAAAAAAATCCAAGGAATAACTATGAATATAATGCAAGAATTTAAAGAGTTTGCCGTCAAAGGCAATATGATCGATATGGCAGTCGGTATTATCATAGGCGCGGCGTTTAGCAAAATCGTCAGTTCCTTGGTCGCCGACATACTTATGCCGCCCTTGGGGATATTGCTCGGCGGAATGGATTTTGGCAAGCTTGCGATCACACTCAAAGAGGCATCCGGCGCCGTCCCTGCCGTCACGCTCAAATACGGTATGTTTATCCAAACCATCATCGATTTTACGATCATTGCCTTTTCGATCTTCATAGCGATCAAAGCGATCAACAAACTCAAGCGCCAAGAAGAGCTTCCTGAAGTCGAGACGCCAAAAGCCCCTTCAAGCGAAGAGCTTCTAGCTGAGATCCGAGATCTGCTCAAAGAGCAGAGATAGGATCATATCATCGTGCCAAAGAGGGTCGCTCTCAAGCTTCTCCGCCCTCTTTTCGCACAAACG